>CAMDNC010000006.1 GCA_945902755.1 Flavipsychrobacter stenotrophus | reverse complement strand
GATAGTGCGAGGTTATATGTTACGGATAGTGCTAAAACTTATGTGTCTACAGATAGCATGATATCTATGGTTTTGAGCTATAGGTATAAAGATAAAACAGAATACAAGACAATATATTATCTGAACAGTATAAAGCAAACTGTAAAGTCTGAGATTTATAAAGATGACATATTGCAAGAAACCAATGATTGGAAATATGATGAAAAAAATAGGATTTCTATCCATCTAAAAACAAACAACATAGCTGGGAATTCATATAAGAAAGTGTGTGATTATTCGACTGATAAAAAAACTGGTGAGTTAGTTACTTATGAAAGTTCTTATTATAATGGGAAAATTGAGTTTTACACCCGTTACTATTACAACAGCAAAAACCAACTATACAAAGAGGTGAGGCTTAATGATAACAACAAGGACATCGTTCATACTGAAAACTTTGTGTACGGTGAAAATGGAAAAGTATCAGAAAGGGCTGTCTATTTTCCAGAATTTAAAGTAACCAAAAAATTTGACGAACCTGCGGGCAAAATACCTCCTGCTTGTTTTGCGATGATGCCGATGGGTACTATAGAAAAAGCAAATTTGAAAACACGGATTGCTTACATAAAGCGGGTGATTCAAAAGAACTTAAAAACTATCAACAATCCAAATTGCAAATCTTTTGAATATACGTTTACCAATAAGCTGAATTGCAACATCATTATTGCTACCACGAAAGTAAATAATGGGAGGACAGTAGTATATCAATTCAAAGAGAAAATACAGTAGAAGTCCTGAGATGTTGAGATTTAATCCACAAACTCTAGTGTAGCACTAGGTAGTTTTATGTCAAAATCTTTCAATGATTTGTTCAGTTCTCCTTGAGTTCTTAATCTGTCTTGCAACACCAGTTCTTTAAGTCGCCAACCTAGATATAGGTCGCCAGTAGGTATATTGTGTTTGGTTAATGTTTGCGCTACTATTTTCGATGCCTTTTGGAATTGGTCGGTACACATGCCTAGTAAAAGATTATCGTAGTGGTCATTTCCTTTGGACAATACTCTTTTGGTTCCTTCCGTTACTCTGACCCCAGCATTTTCTGCAACTAGTTTTTTCCAGTCATCGGCATCGTTTTCTATTTCAGCATAGCTCACTGGTCTTGCTAGTTTCCTAGCTTTACTTATTTCTTTAGGTAGTAGTTCACTGATGTTTTTGGGATAATATAATTTGCCTTCAGCATCTAGAAAAGGTAGGCCAGCAATATTGATGACCATAAATCTGCCTGGGTATTTACCGAAATATTTTGTTAGCCACAACCAAGTGCATATATCTGCTGGCCATGGAGCTATCCATAGCCATACTTTAGCATTTTCATTATTATTCATTGCCACACTTACCTGTAGTATCCGTTCGGTGTCATCTACGTTAACAGAGTTTTTTTCAGTAGATATAATTTGCCTCCAGAAAGAAGATCGAATATCAGAAAACTTCTGGTCATCTTCTGTTTTCTGCAATGGCCCCACATTTAGCAAATCTTTTATTACCACTATTTCACCAGCCAATTCTGGTGTGTTAGTCATCGCATCTGCCAAAGGTGAAGCAGCCATATCGCCAATTACTATGTGGTAAATCATTATTAAACATTGCTTTTGTGAACAAAAATAATACGGAAATGGGTATAATTACTACTAATTAGTGCCAAGATAATTAGCCGTAGTAGAAGCAGAATTATGGGTGATAATCAAGCCATACTTTTTCGCTAATTTCACACCTTATATGAATGCCGATTACAAAAAGATACAACAAACATTAAAAACTAGAGAGTATGCCCCTGTCTACCTCATAGATGGTGAGGAAACATACTATTTAGAGCAAATCACTAACTATTTCGAAGATAAAATTCTTAGTCCTGCTGAAAAGGACTTCAATCTTACTATTCTTTATGGCAAGGATGCCACCCCCAATGATGTACTTAATACTTGTAAACGTTTTCCAATGTTTGCTGAAAGGCAAGTAGTGATACTAAAAGATGCATCGAACTTTAAGGGTGGCGACAAAGATGATAAAGGGTTAAATGCATTATTAAGTTATATAGAAAAACCATCACCCACAACTATTTTACTGATAGAGCACCCTTTCAAAAAAGCTGATACCAAAACTCGTTTTGTAAAGCGAGTGAAGGAAAAGGGAGTGCATTTTACGTCCGACAAGATAAAGGATGATTTACTACCAGACTGGATAGAAAGATATGGAGGTGATATAGGTTTTACAATTGCTCGGCAGGAGGCAGAGATGTTAGCATCTTACTTAGGTAGTGATCTTAAAAAAATAGCAAATGAAGTAGAGAAAATTCGCATAAATGTACCTAATGAAAATAAGCTTACAGTAGAGCTTATCCAAAAGTACATTGGTATAAGCAAGGAGTATAATGTTTTCGAATTTCCCAATGCCATAACTGCGCTCGACAAAGAAAAAGCATATAAAATGCTGTCATTTTTTCTGGCTAACAACAAAGGTGCTCCTTTAGCATTGGTGGTAGGTATTTTATACAATCATTTCTCGCGCATGTATTCGGCTCATTTTGTACGAGGCAAATCTGACAAAGAAGCAGCAGCGGCATTAGGGATGTCGCCCTATTTTCTTAAAGATGTAATGTCACTTTTGCCAAATTGGCCATTGAGTAGGGTAGAGCGTTGTCTTTTACTTCTAGCCAAGTATAACACAATGTCGGTGGGTATCAACAGTACAGCTTCTGATAAAGAGTTGATGAAGGAAATGGTAGGCTTGATGCTGGAAGCTTGATATGCTTCCAAGAGGTAATTTATACTCAAGTTTTGGAGCTAATATCACATAATTTCCCTTAAATTTGTTACATACTATTATCAAAATCTAAAAAATGAAAAAATATTCATTAACGTTATTGGCAGTTGCTATGTTGTCTGCTAACCTAACATTTGCTCAGTCGGGCGATGAAATAATTACCAAGCACATCGAAGCAATAGGTGGCGAAAAAAACTGGAGCAAAATCACATCACTCAAGCAGACTGGTGCTATGAGTATACAAGGGATGGAAATAGCTACCAGCCGAACCACAGTAGATAAAAAAGGTATGAGGATGGACCTTTCAGTGATGGGTATGGATTGTTATGTGATACTTACTGCTAAAGAAGGTTGGATGTATATGCCCATACAACCAGGAATGGATAAGGTAACACCTATCCCAGAAGAACAAATTAAACAATCACAGGGAAGATTGAATATCAAACATTCACTTCTTGCGGACAAATCGGAGATAACTTCAGCAAAATACTTAGGGACTGATACCATGGATAGTGTTCCTTGTTTTAAAGTGGCAGTAAGTGACAAAGATGGCAACGAACAAACAGCATACTTCGATGTGAGCAATTATTATTTGGTAAGGTCTGAAGTGAAAGTAAAAGCCAAAGACGAAGAACAAGAATTAGCAATGACCTTCAGTAATTTTCAGAAATTACCAGAAGGGATAGTAATACCAATGACTGAAAATAACCCACAAATGGGTGGAGATATTGTGTACAAGACAGTAGAAATTAACAAGCCCGTTAGCGATGAAGTATTCAAGCCTACTGAGCCCAAAAAGTAATAACTATTTTTGTTTAAACTTAGAATGGCTGCATTTATGCAGCCATTCTAAGTTTAGGACGGTTCGCAGAAAGCTACAAAACCAAATAAATAGTATTTCTTGCCTTTTTTAACTTTAATTATTCCATGCTTATCGTTACATTCGCATTCTAACTTTTGCTAAAACAGATGCTACAGACAGACTACATTCATGTGCCTTATGGCAAGACAGTACACGGGGAAGAAGAGATAGAGGCGGTTGTAAAAGTACTGCGCACCTCCACACAGATGAGCAAAAACGTGCGCGAAATGGAAGAGCGCATCGCTGCATTGTATAACAAAAAATATGGCATAATGGTAAATAGTGGTTCATCTGCTCTTTACTTAGCCGCCGACCTGATGGACTATGAAGCTGGAACTGAAATAATAACACCAGCACTTACATTTTCAACAACGGTGGCTCCAATCGTCAAAAAAGGATGGATACCAGCTTTTGTGGACGTAGAAGAAGGTACTTACAATATAGATGCCAATAAAGTAGAGGAAATGATAACGCCAAAAACAAAGGCAATGATCATTCCTAATCTTATGGGCAACTTGCCTGATTGGAAACATCTCAGAGAAATTGCGGATAAGCATAACCTCTTTGTTTTGGAAGACTCAGCAGATACTTTAGGGGCCGAAATAGATGGCTTATCTTCAGGTAGGTTTACAGATATGAGCACTACTAGTTTCTATGGTTCTCATATAATCAATTGTGCTGGTAATGGTGGTATGCTCTGTGTTAACTCAGATGCATATTATGACCGCGGGCGTCTATTGCGTAGTTGGGGTCGCAGCTCTTCTTTATTTGTAGAATCTGAAAAAATTGAAAACAGATTTAATGTAGAAGTAGATGGTATACCATACGATGCGAAATTTGTTTTTGAGGAGCCTGGTTATAACATTGAACCCTCTGAAATGGGTGCTGCATTTGGAGTTGTGCAACTCAATAAGTTGAAAAGCAATATAGATACACGTACTGCAAATTATTTGCGTATGCGTGAGTTTTTCGCACAATATGAAGAGTTTTTTATTCTTCCAAAACAACTACCTAATTCACGTACCGGTTGGTTGGCCTATTCATCTACTATTCGTGAATCTGCACCATTTATTCGTCGTGACTTACAGATTTTCCTTGAAAAACGCAATATTCAAACCCGCACTGTTTTTACCGGAAACATCTTACGACAGCCAGGATTTAAAAATGTAGCACACAAAGCAGCTCCGGGTGGATATCCAGAGTCAGATAAAGTAATGCGTGGTGGAATGTTGCTGGCTTGTCATCATGGTCTTAGCGAACAGCAAATTGCCCATGTTATGGAAAGCATAACTGTCTTCATGAAAAATATATAGAATGTTCGAAATTATTTTATTGACATACCTCACCTTTCGCAATAGTATGCGAGCAAAACTAAAAGGTTTAAATCCTATTCTGTGGGGATTTCTCACAGTAGTTTCGTTTTTGTCAGCACTATTTATAGGTTGTTTAGTAGTAGTGCTTGCTTTTTGTTCGGATGTGGTAGATATCAATTCTCTTTCATCACAAGACCCTATAGTCAGGGCAGAGGTCAGCAAACAACTGGTAGATGTGCTCAATGCTAATCCATTACATGTGCTTACAATAGAGCTTTTTGCAATTGGTGGGTATTTGTTGATACGATATATTCTCGACAATAAACCAGACAAAAAGACACCAGAAATTCATTGGTCAGATCGACTAGGGGAAAACAGGTAGTTGCTTACCAACCTAAAAGGTTTTTTAGTTTACTCATACCAGTTTTGCTTACAGTAACTTTAGCGCCACATTGCAGCAGTGCAATGTGGCTTTCTTTTTCATAGGGTTCTATTCGCATCAGTTGGTTTACGGGTATCAAGTACGAACGATGAACTCTAACAAATTGCTGTGGATCCAGCGTTTGCTCAATATGTGACAGGGTGCTTTTTTTTAGGTATTGGCCGCCTTTTGTAACGATTCTAACGTAGTCATCATCGGCTTCAATATAATGTATATCCTGAGCAGGTATAATGCGAATAAGACCATTATCTTTTACTACAACACGATGCTGATATCCTTCATAAATATTATTTTCTAGCAGTGGTGCAATAGCAGATGTTTGTTTAATAGTTGTTGTTGACATCCATTTGTCAATTGCTTTCTCAAATCTTTCTCTTATTACTGGTTTTAGTAAATAGTCAACGGCATGTGTTTCAAATGCCTTCAACGCATATTCATCAAATGCTGTGGTAAATATTACCGCAGGCGGAGTATCTAATAATTCTAGCATCTCAAAGCCATTTAATCTTGGCATTTGTATGTCTAAGAAAATTAAGTCAGGTTGGTGCTCTTGTATTGCCTTAAATCCTTCAAATCCATCACCACATTCAGCTACTATAGTTAGGTTGCCGTGCGATAGCAAGTAAGAACGTATCAGCTGTCTAGCAAGAGATTCATCATCTATCAATATTACCTTGAACATGTTGTTGTGGTATTTTCAGAGTAGTAATAAATATTTTTTCTTCCTTGCGTGTATCCAAAAGGTCTGTTCGTCCATAAAGTAAGTACAACCGACGTTGAATACCTGATAGCCCGAAGCCGGTACCTCTTGGTGGCTGCATATCAGGGTCATAAGGATTAGTTATGGATAGCTCCAGCATTCCGTTTCTAAGTACTATGTGTACTTTTATTTCTACCTTGCCTGTGTTGCCATATAATCCAAACTTAATGGCATTTTCTAATACTGGCTGTAGCAAGAAAGGAGGTATCATGGCATCATCAGTATACTCACGCACAAAACTTATACACAATCTATCTCCAAACCGCACAGATTCTATGCCTAGATAAGACTCTATATACACCAATTCTTCCGCAATAGGTAAAGTATCATTAGATTCTCGCTTTACTGAGCTGCGCAAGAAATCTGATAACTTTCCTACCATATCCTGAGCTTTATCGGGAGATATCATTATCAGTGCACTAATTGAATTCAGACTGTTATATAGAAAGTGTGGCTGTAATTGCTGCCTAAGTTTGAACAGTTCTGCCTCTTTTAGTAGTATAGAAGCATCAGTTTGTTGTTGAAATCTGCTATCTAGAGCTGCCATGTTTTTTCTAAAGGAGCTAATTGTAGCAACCCATATATTGAAAATCCAAACTATAAGGAATCTTACAGGCAGACTTAACCCCAGCCATCTAACATAGTTGTCGTTTTCAGGTTCGTTCAGCCACCACTTAATAAGTTCATACTGTACTGGCACAGTAGCCGCTGTAACAAATAATGAGGCAAACAACGCATACAATGTAATAGCTGCTGTAGTAGGGTAAGCCTTGATGAGTAATATTATTCCCCACAATGATCCAGTAAGTATTAATGTGCTAATGAGTGCATCTTGAAATGCGATTTCCCAACTGAATTGGAAAATATAGTATACAATAAAAAAGTGCTTCGCCAACACCAAAAGCATCAGCAAAGTTATAATCCAATGTATGTTTTTTCGTAGAGTGCGCAATTATGGTCAAAAATACTGGAAATTACGCTCATATACAGTTGACTATATCGATATATTTTCACGATAGCAAAAAGTAATTTAACAATGCACTTATTACTCTCGCTACTGCGTTTTATGTATTATAATCTTGCCTTCCTTATTACATTTTATTATTCAAATTTAGCTTTTTTAGTTTTTTGAAATACCTTTGTAGCTAGGTTCAAAAAACTTACCTCAAATATGTCAGCAAACAAAATTCACGAACTTTTAGGTGACAAAGCCGAGTATTACCTTGGTCACACCTGCACCACCATCAGCAAATCTTCTATTCACCTGCCTTCTCCATCTCATTTGGATGATGTTTGGACACAGTCTAACCGCAACGTTCAAACCCTACGTAGCATAGGCACGTTGATGAACAATGGTCGCCTTTCAGGCAGCGGTTATGTATCTATCTTACCCGTAGACCAGGGTATTGAGCATAGTGGTGGTGCTTCTTTTGCACCAAATCCAATTTATTTTGACCCAGAAAATATCGTCAAGTTAGCTATAGAGGGTGGTTGCAATGCAGTAGCCTCTACTTATGGTGTTTTAGGTTCTGTAGCGCGTAAATATGCTCATAAAATACCCTTCATCGTTAAGGTTAATCACAATGAATTTATTTCATACCCTAACAAGTTTGACCAAATCATGTTTGGTACTATAAAAGATGCTTGGAACATGGGTGCCGTAGCGGTTGGTGCTACCATTTATTTTGGTAGCGATGAAAGCGCTCGTCAGATAGTAGAAGTAGCAAAGGCGTTTGAATATGCGCACGAGCTAGGTATGGCTACAGTATTGTGGTGTTATCTTCGCAATGGCAGTTTCAAAAAAGATGGTGTTGATTACCATACAGCTGCTGACCTTACCGGACAAGCTAATCACCTTGGTGTCACAATACAAGCGGATATCATTAAGCAGAAACTTCCTACCAACAATGGTGGTTACAATGCGATTAACTTTGGTAAAACAAGTAAATTAGTATATGACAACCTTACTACCGATCATCCTATCGACCTCGCTCGCTATCAGGTTGCAAATTGTTATATGGGCCGTGTAGGTCTTATCAATTCTGGCGGCGAATCTAAGGGGGCAACAGATATGGCAGAGGCAGTAATGACCGCCGTAGTGAACAAACGTGCAGGTGGTATGGGACTCATCAGTGGCCGTAAAGCATTCCAGAAACCAATGACCGAAGGTGTTCAGCTTTTAAACACAATTCAAGACGTCTATCTTGATAATTCAGTGACGATAGCTTAATTCTTTAACATAATTATTTTCTACAGCGGTTGCATACAATATGCAGCCGCTGTTTGCGTTTTATATTGTTATAGCAATACAATTTACATCATAGCTATGTATTTTGCTTATTTTTACAATTATGCGTTTCAAAGCCTATTTTATTCTATTGTTGCTTGCCATTAGTTTCATATTTCTTATGAATACTTCTTGCCAAAAGGAAAGACGAATATTGTCTGTTGGTGGCGAGCTTCGTTTTTCTGATGACACTTTATCATTCGACACAGTATTTACCGCTGCTGGAAGTTTTACTACAGGTGTCCTCATATATAATCCTAATAATCAGGAAGTTGTGTTAAGTTCTGTGCGCATGTTAAATTCCAATTCTTTCTTTCGACTAAACGTAGATGGCTTTTCTGGAAATACTGTTTCAAATATTAGAATAGCTCCGAGAGATAGTATTTACGTTTTTGCAACAGTAACCATTGACCCAACAAATGAACTAATTCCGTTTATTGTTACTGACTCACTTGTTGCTACACTCAATGGGAAAGAATTTTTCTTGCCGTTTACGGCTTATGGCCAAAATGCAAGGTATTTACGAGACAGTTTAATTACTACTAGCACTGTTTGGGATACTACACTACCGTATGTAATAATTAACAGTGCTGGTGTTGCGCCAGGAGCTACTCTTACCATTAATGCAGGTTGTCGTATTTATATGCATCAGAACTCTGGACTTGTTGTTTTCGGTAAATTAATCGCGAATGGAACCGTTGAAGATAGTATCATCTTTCAAGGAGATCGTCTTGACCGCCGCTATTTTGGTTATGAAGGATATCCTGGAGAATGGGGGGGGCTTTATTTTCACTCATTTAGCAATGGTAGTGTACTAAAGTATACCCGCATAGAAAATGGTGGGAATGGCGCTTTAGGAAACCCAGCCGCTATTTGGGTAGATATTGACTCCAATGCTACTGGTTCTAAACCTCAATTACGAATGGAGAATTGTATAGTCAAAAATTCAATAGGTAGTGGTATTTATAGCCGAAAGGGCACTATTTCTGCTACAAATTCTCTTTTTCATACCACAGGTGGTTATGCGTTGGCAATCATTCAGGGAGGCAAAGACACTTTTACTAATTGTACATTTGCTAATTATGGGGGTACTGCACTTAGCCATACTACACAGGGTACAGTAGCTATTCTAAATTACTATAGACCTGACCAAAACACAATTTTTTATGGTGACTTACAGGCCACACTTCGTAATTGTATAGTTTATGGTAGCTTAGATAGCGAAATTGTATGTAGTGCTGTACCAGAAGCAGCAGCTAGCCTTCATCTAGATCATTGCTTGTTGCGAATGGGGACAGTAAGAGAGTCTTTTGTTACTTTCACCAACTGTCACTTTAATCAAGATCCACTATTTAAAGACACACAAAAAGGCGATTTTCGCCTTCGTTCTTTATCTCCAGCGATAGGAAATGGTAATTCAATTTTTACCCCTAGTATCGACCTTAGTGGCATTAATCGTTCTGGAAGTAACGACATAGGGTGTTATAGATTTTCCGAATAGTACGGGTAAATTGAAATTGTCAAAATGTTTGTGTGACTCCTCACATTTTATGTAATTGCATTAAGGTAATTTTTATTGTGTTGCCACTATTACAGTATTTAAAAGTATTTTTGCGAAACGATAACAAAATAAAAAATCGTGTTCTCAAAATTATGCTGTAATATAGCCACTGATAATCAGTTAGTTATATTTTAATCCCTTTTAAATATGAGTTATTTAAATAATTTTATCATCATTGACGATGATAAACTGAATAATAAGTTATGCAAAACTATTTTGGAAAAAACATATCCAGATTCAAATATAGTAGATTTTACAGATCCTGTAAAAGGATTAGAGTATGTGTCTGACAAGTTTAGTGACCCAAAATCAGATGAATATGCTATTTTGTTGTTAGATATTATGATGCCGGTAATGAATGCGTGGGATTTTCTAGAAAAATTTGATCGTCAATTAGAAATTGTGAAAAAAAGGGTGAAAATATATATTCTTTCTTCTTCTATAGACAGCCTTGATATGAAAAAAGCTCAGGAAAATAAATATGTGGAGTATTACCTTATCAAACCACTTACTAAAGAGTCTATCAAATTGATAGTACACGTTTTGAACAGAAAAATTTCAGAATAATACCCCTTATAACATGGTTTGATTTCATAAATATGACAACAATCATACACCATTCGTTCGTCAATTAGTATTTTAGCTCCATGGAAAAGAAAGAACGTAAACCTGTCTATTACAGCGAATATTTGCAACTAGACAAAATATTGAATGCACAGCAACCTGAAAGTGAAAAAGAGGGTATAAAAGCTGATGATGAAATGTTGTTTATCGTTATTCATCAGGCTTATGAGTTGTGGTTTAAGCAGATATTGCATGAGTTGGAGATCGTTAGAAAAATCTTTAATCAATCTAACATTCATCACAACACACCAGATATATACAACAGTGTGCACAGGTTAAAGAGAGTGTGCAAAATATTGGAGGTGGCAGTTATGCAAATGGGGGTATTGGAAACAATGACTCCTCTCGATTTTCTTGACTTCCGCGATCTACTAAGGCCAGCATCTGGTTTTCAGAGTATACAATTCAAAATGATAGAAGCTACACTTGGTCTTCATTATGAGCAAAGACATGGTAAAGCTTACTATTTATCGCAACTTACGCCATCAGATGTAGATAGAGTGAAACAAGCCGAACATGAACTTTCTTTGTTGGTGCTTATTGATAAGTGGCTGGCTAGAATGCCGTTCGTAAACAACAAAGAATACTGGGGTGATGATAATAATAAATCTGCATTTTGGACTAAATACAGAGATGCTTACACAGATGGGTTATCGGAGGCTGAAAAGCAAAATTTAATGGTGTTTGATAGTATATTCATCAATACAACTGATTACCCAGTTGGCAGGTCATTTTGTGCAGAAGCTTCCAGAAATGCAATGTTTATTATGCTGTATCGCGATCAACCTTTATTGCAATTGCCGTACGAATTACTAACTATTTTGTTAGAAGTAGATGAGCAACTATCTATGTGGCGTCACAGGCATATACACATGGTACAACGCACTATCGGAAAGAGAGTAGGTACCGGCGGTAGCACTGGCGCTGAGTATTTGAGAGGTGCTGCAGATAGTCATTATATTTTTAAAGAGCTTGCTGAGCTAACATCATTTTTACTTCCCAGACATATGTTACCAGAATTGCCAAAGTCGTTGATCGACGACTTAGGTTACAAGCAGTGATATTTTACTTTTATAGCAGTAATCTGCTACACAATACTTCTTATGTATTTGTAGCAGATTTTTATTTTAGGCATGTCCCCTTCAGTGTTTAGTAATAGAGATAAATTATTATTTTCACCGTTCTTTACTTCCTATCACTTTGTTACTTTTGCCACCAATTCTCAATAGTTATATGATAAATAAGTTGGGTAAAAATCTAGGTTTAAAAAAGGTTACTACATCGTTGGCAGTAGTTTGTTTATTGATTTTTCAAAGTTGTAAAAATGAGTCCGAATATGTGCCAGATACATCTACCATCAAAATAGAATTAAATACTAGTAGGTTCGACAAAGACTTATATGCATTGGATACTAACAAAATTGGAGAAGGTTTAAAAAAACTCAATGAAAAGTACCCGGATTTTCTGAATTACTTTCTT
This sequence comes from Flavipsychrobacter stenotrophus, assembly GCA_945902755.1. GTDB lineage: Bacteria > Bacteroidota > Bacteroidia > Chitinophagales > Chitinophagaceae > Nemorincola > Nemorincola stenotropha_A. The sequence continues at coordinate 33,196 of CAMDNC010000006.1, read as the reverse complement.
GATACAATAATGGCGTACGGAATCAATGGCAACTATAATGACACAGTTACAGGAATAAGGGAAGGTCTAAAACCATTTCTGGTTTTCAAAGACTTTAAAGAACTCCAAAACGCAATTGATATTAAATACCCCAATACCCAAAAAACCGACGAGCAGTTAATTTCCGGATTTAAGCTATTCAAATACTATTACCCTAATGTTGCTATTCCCAAGATTTTATATTTGAATATGGGCCTCAGTAACTGGCCTAGTTTTCCGGTAGACAATACAACATTTTGCATAGGGCTTGACATGTTCTTAGGAGATGATTTTAAGCATTACCGCTCTATTGGTGTACATGAATATATGAATGCACACCTAAGACCATCTTACATACCTGTTTCAGTTTTTGGAGCTATATATAAGGGTATGCACCCTTTAAAGATGGCCGAGAAAAATCTTCTTGATTTAATGATACAAAAAGGTAAAGAGCAGTATTTCCTTCATAAGTTACTTCCTTCAATTCCGGATTCTACATTGTTTGGTTACAAACAGAAGCAGGTAGAATGGTGCAATAACAATGAAGCATTAATCTACAATTTCTTTATTCAGAATCAGCTACTTTACTCTAAAGAAGCCCAGAATATTATGCCTTATATAACTGATGGGCCTTTTGCTAGAGGGTTAGAACCAGTTAGTGTTGTAGAAAAGTCGACTCCAGGTAGTGTAGGAGTGTGGTTGGGTTATAGAATTGTAGCCGCATTCATGGCTAACAATAAATCAGTGTCATTAAAACAACTTACTGATCAGCAATTAGTTGCCGAAAAGTTTTTAGAAATGGCTAATTATAAGCCCAGATAGTTCAGTTCAATTAAGTATTTTTTTAAACTAAAAATGGATTTATGAGAAAATCTATACTCACAGCCGCTGCCTGCATGGCATTAGGGCTTCAAACAAATGCACAAGTCACAAAGGTTGATGAGATAAAAAAATCTTTAGAAACTTCTAATAAAGATACCGTTGCATGGACTCATAGCGGCGTACTCAGTTTGGGCACCAATGGTGGTTTCCTCCACAATTGGGCTGCGGGTGGTGAACTTGCATCTATGCAAGTGAATGGAATATTCAGTGGAAGACTTGATCGCTTGGATCACAGAGACATTTGGAGTAACAACCTAGATATGACCTATGGTCTAACTTATAATTACTCAACAGGTTTTGTTCCCCGTAAAACGGATGACAGAATAGATTTCACCTCCAAGTACGGGAAGCTGATCGATACTTCAAGGAATTTCTATTTTACCGGATTATTTAACTTCAAATCGCAGTTTACAAAAGGTTACGATTATTCATTACCTAATTGGGATACATTACCTACGTCTAATTTTTTCTCTCCAGCATTTTTTACTACTGCCATAGGTTTAGAGTATAGACGAGGTAGTGATGTTACTTTATTTCTGTCGCCTGTTGCAGCTCGTATGGTAGTAGCAGACAGAATATATACATTGCGCTCACCAGAGGGTGCTTTTGGCGTGCCGTTTGGCAAAACTAGTGTTTTTCAAATGGGTGCATACTTTTCAGGTAGATATACTTATAATATCACAAGAAATATTGTATACAAAACCAGACTAGATTTGTATGCCAATTATCTTGCAAAAGATACTAAAGATAGCGCTGGAATTGTAATCAAGAAAGATAATCCAGGTAACTTGAATATACTTTTTGATAATCTCTTTTCTTGGAAAATTTCAAAGTATTTCAATATTACATTAGGCGCAACTGTAATGTATGACAATAATATACCTTACAGCACCACTTATACTGACAATACAGGAGCGGTTCTTGAAAAAAATGAGCCCGGATCTGGTTTAGGATGGGTACAGCTAAAACAGGTGTTTACATTTGGGGTAGGGTATAAGTTCTAGATTTTCAATAAAAATTGTCCTACATTTTGGCTACTGTAGGTAGTCTATAATTACAGTAGTCCTATTTAGTTTTAAATAGTTACTTTTGAAATCATCTTTTGCATGTACGTTCTAAATCGATAAATGTCAGTCAGTTATCAAATAAAGTTGCCACAATTTGAAGGTCCTTTCGATCTGCTACTGTTTTTTATTGAGCGCGATGAACTGGATATATATAACATACCGATAGCCAAATTAACAAACGACTTTTTGGGTTACATTCATTCTTTGGAAAACCTAAATATTGAATTAGCAAGCGAATTTATTCTTTTTGTATCTACACTTATGCGCATAAAGGCACGTATGTTGTTGCCAAGAAGAGATGTGGATGCTCATGGTAATGAAATTGATCCTCGGCAAGAATTGGTAGATAAAATTTTGGAATACAAACGTTTTAAAGAAGCATCTGAAGTTATGGTAATGATGGAAGCCGACCGTCAGATGCAGCAAAAACGTGGCAACATAAAACAAGAATTGGATAGCTTGGGTGAGTCTTATGCTGAAGGAACAGAAATTCAGACTGTGACTATGTATAAATTACTACAAGCATATGAAAAAGTAATTAAACGATTTAACGAAAGAAACCTTAAACCACAACACGTCGTAGTTAAGTACAATTACAGTTTGGAAGGGCAAAGAACTTACCTTATTGAACACCTAAGAGAACAAAGAAGGGTCTCCTTCGAGGTTTTGTTCATTTCTTGCGAAAACAGGATACATGCTATATTTACTTTCCTTGCAATGCTTGAGCTAATACAGCAGAATTTTATGGGGATATTGACAGGTACAGGTAGAAACAATTTTATTGTTGAATGGAATGCTGAACGTGAATCAGCCGAAATTTTTGCAGCTAACAATCGAACAGAATCAGACAATGAATCTTTTAACTCTCTTTTAATAAAAGAATAGTCATCGGTAATTATTGTGTAAAATTCCTAACATGACGCTTCAATCTTTGCTATTAAGCACTCATCTTAGAATATTCATTCTCTAGATATGCTTTTGCTGTTTTCTCTGAGTAGGTATATTCATCTACATCAAACAATGCAGCGTGCCCACTACGTAAATTTCCAGCCCATGCATGCTGCGCATAAGGTGAAATGTCAAAATTTGAAACTGTGTGCCCCATGTTCAATACGTCCGAAAACCATCTAGTAGCTATATCTAGTTCATAAAATGCACCGAAAGGTATCGCCTTACCCACTGGCATTGTTGCCTTTCTAGCTATCTTCATATTTATTAGTGCTGTCCATTCATTGAGTCTACATTCAGGCAGTGGCCAATGACGATTTTTCTTAGGCAGTTTACCATAGTCTTTCTGTCTACTACCAGGATACTGTTTTAACAAATTAATCAATTCATTGTAGCCAGGTTTGTATTCTGTATATCTATCTGGTGAACATAATCCAGCAAAATTGGCTGAGCAGTTCCAACATTGTCCTACTGGACCTATACCAATATTATTTCCAACTCCATGCAACATACTCCCTATTATATCGCCAGTGTAGAGAACGTCATTATGAGTTACGAAAAGAAAATTTTTGTCTGTTTGCTCCCAACCAAATTGATATCTTACCGATTTTCTAAATCCTGGTAAACTGAAGACCAACTTGTTTCTAAATGGACGTACCCACAACCAAAAACCAGGAGTGTAGGGTACTATTTTATTACCTAGTGCTAGAGTAATAAAGTCAAAGTTACTATCATGTGGTTGTTTGCGTTCGGTGATAAAATATATTTTGTCAATCCACTGTCCTGAGTATTTCAGAAGACTGAATAACGTTACCGCTGTATTCCATGGTTTTCCATATATGTTTATAACTACATCTACCGTAGGTTTATGATCGATGAAGTTGCTGTTTTTAGCAACTAAGCTTTCAAACATTTTTTCGGGAGTGATCAAGTTTGTTGTCGGCATTTATTAAAAATCAAAATCTACACCTGTGTAATTGTGCGGTGTAATTGCTTTTAGTTCTTTTTTAATCTTCGTATTTATTATAAGAGAGTCAATAAACGAATGAATATCATCTTTGGTAATGCTCGTTTTTCCCCTTGTTAAATCTTTCAGTGCTTCATAGGGTTGTGGGTAGTTTTCCCTGCGCAATATAGTTTGAATAGCTTCTGCTACAACAACCCAATTACGATCCAAATCTTCCTCCATTTTTTGCTGGTTTAGAAGTAATTTTCCAAGACCTTTTTCTAATGACTTCAATGCTAAAAAACTGTGTGATAAAGGTATACCAATGTTACGAAGTACCGTACTGTCAGTTAAGTCACGTTGCAATCGGCTTATTGGCAACTTTGCACTCAAGTGTTCAAAAAGAGCATTTGCAATTCCCAGATTTCCTTCTGCATTTTCAAAATCTATAGGATTTACCTTGTGTGGCATAGCACTACTCCCAATTTCACCAGTTTTTACTTTTTGCTTAAAGTACTCCATGCTTATATATTGCCAAGCATCTCTGCAAAGGTCGATCAGTATGGTATTAATGCGTTTAAGTGCATCAAATTGAGCAGCGAGACTATCATAATGTTCAATTTGTGTCGTATACTGCATACGTTCCAATCCTAGTTTTTTCTCAAGGAAATCATTGCCAAATTTTACCCAGTCAACATCAGGGAACGCTATTTTATGGGCATTAAAATTACCAGTAGCACCACCAAACTTTGCTGCAAATGGTATATTTAACAATTGGTCTATTTGACCTTCAATTCGCTCTACAAACACCATCCATTCTTTGCCCAGCGTAGTTGGCGATGCAGGTTGGCCATGTGTACGAGCTAACATCGGTATCCCTTTCCATTCTTGTGCCAATTGGTACAAGTGCAAATGCATGTTAAGTAAAAGTGGTAAATATGCTTCTTCCAAAGCTTCTTTCCATAAAAGTGGCACAGCAGTGTTATTGATATCTTGCGATGTAAGTCCAAAATGAACCCACTCAGTTAGTTCACCAGCACCCAGAGCTGACAACTTTTCTTTCAAAAAGTATTCAACAGCTTTTACATCATGATTGGTTATGCGTTCTGTTTGTTTTATTATGTTAGCATCAGCTTCAGAAAAATCTAAATATATGTTCTTAAGCTTTGCAGGTTTTACAGATGATGGTAACTTTATTATTTTTTTTTCCGCCAAATAAAGAAAATACTCAACCTCAACTCGTACCCTATATTTTATTAATCCATATTCGGAGAAATACAGTGCAAGTGTCTCTAACTGTGACCTATAACGACCATCTATTGGTCCGATAGCTGTAAGTGCGTTTAGTTCCATTTTGCAAATATAAGCTGCGATAATGCTAACTGTTTACTATTTCAACTAATATTTTCAGTATCTGCTATGGTATTTTCGCTTTTACTATTGATAGTATTGCTACTTAATTGAGCGTAAACACTACATTTGTTCAAAAAACAACTTTATGGATTATAACTTATTATTGAGTAACATTACCAATCCTACTTTATTATTTTTTGTGTTAGGTGTATTTGCTACTTTAGTAAAAAGTGATTTAGAGATACCTGCTTCTACATCAAGGTTTATATCATTATATCTATTATTTTCAATTGGTTTTAAAGGGGGGCAAGAATTAGCACACAGTGGTTTGAACAAAGAAATTACTTTCACATTGGTTTTGTCAGTTGTTTTTGCCGCAATTGTTCCTTTGTATACTTTTTTCTTGTTGAAGCGAAAACTTAGCATAGAAAACTCAGGGGCAATTGCCGCGGCATTTGGATCAGTAAGTGCAGTAACTTTTGTTACCGCAATTTCTTTTTTAGACAACCAAGGTGTACCATATGGTGGGCATATGGTAGCTTCCATGGCGCTTATGGAAGCTCCTGCAATAATTATTGGTGTGATGTTAATCAGAAAGTACAGCTTAGAAAAGTCAAGTAATAGTCTTAAAAGTATTTTACATGAGTCTCTCACTAATGGTTCAGTTCTAATGATAATGGGTAGTTTACTAATAGGAATTATTACAGATGTGAAGCAAGCAGAAGGAATTAAACCTTTTACCACAGATATTTTCAAAGGGTTTTTAGCAATATTTTTATTAGAGATGGGTATGGTTGCAGCAAGAAGATTCAGTTCCTTCAAAGCATATGGTATGTTTGTTTCAGTTTTTGCATTGATGGTACCCATTTTTAATGGCATAGTATGTATTCTTGTTACTGCTTACATAGACATTGCTGATGGAAACAGATTCCTGCTAACAATTTTGGTTTCTAGCGCATCATACATAGCTGTGCCAGCTGCAATGAGGCAAATTGCACCAAAAGCTGATCCTGGCTTGTATATTCCCATGGCGTTAGGTATTGTTTTTCCCCTAAATATTACCCTAGGTATGCCTTTTTATTGGATGCTTATACAATAATCAGTATTTGTATTTAGCTGGCTTTTAAATGAGATTAGAATGTTATTAGAATCAATAGTATTTAACACTTCTATAATAGCTTTACTATCTCATTGAGTTTTTAATGGAGTACATTTGTTACATCAAGAAATATCCATGGCAGAAAAAAAGATTAGTACACTATCTCGCTTTTTAGAAATTTTGAGATTTGAGAAAAATGAAATCACATCTATCTACTTTTATTCCATTTTTGCAGGTCTTGTGCAGCTGTCATTACCATTAGGTATTCAGTCCATCATCAGCTTCGTTTTAGGTGGTGCAATCTCAACATCACTTGTATTGATGGTAATAATAGTAATTGTAGGTGTATTTCTTAATGGCTTGCTTCAGGTAAACCAAATGAAAATCATCGAAAAAATTGAGCAACAACTTTTTGTAAGGTATTCATTTTTGTATGCTCATAAAATACCTAACCTTAATCAGAAAGACATTAATGATTATTATCTTCCTGAATTAGTAAATCGTTTTTTTGATACAGTCTCTTTACAAAAAGGAATTGCAAAAATACTACTTGATATTCCTGCTGCAACCATACAGATAGTTTTTGGATTGATACTTTTGTCTTTTTATCACCCAGTTTTTATTTTTTTTGGCATTCTTCTTTTGTCTATTCTTTATTTAATATTGCGAACTACCGGTAATAAAGGATTAGAAACAAGCATAGAAGAAAGTAACTACAAATACAAAGTGGCAGGCTACCTGCAAGAACTTGCTAGAGTTATCACAACTTTTAAGTTTTCCAGAAACAATTCTTTGCATATCAGTAAGACCGATAAGTATGTATCTGGTTATTTATCAGCTAGAACTTCTCATTTCAAGATTCTTTTATTTCAGTACTGGACTTTGGTCATATTTAAGGTACTTATAGTTTCTTCAATGCTTGTAATTGGGGGATATCTGCTTGTTAATCAGCAATTAAATATTGGCCAGTTTATAGCCGCTGAGATAGTTATATTGATGGTATTAGGGTCGGTCGAGAAGCTAATTATAAATCTTGATAAGGTATATGATGTTTTAACTTCTATAGAGAAAATAACAAAAGTTATAGATAAGCCTAATGAAAAATCAGGTGATTTACATATTAAAGACTTAGAAAGCCCACTTAATATTAAAATTAAAGATCTGTCATTTTGTTACGAGGATGGGAAAAATGTTCTCAACAATATTTCAGTTGAAATAGCTGCTGGCGAAAAAATATGCATAATGGGCAGGGACAATTCTGGTAAATCTACTTTATTAAGATTGCTAACGGGTACTTACCCAAACTATAAAGGAACAATTCTTATTAACGGAGTTCCACAAAGTAGTTATGATACCAAATCAATAAGGATAAACACAGGGATTTTAGTGCAAATGCAGGATATCTTTCAAGGTACATTGCGCGAAAATATCTGTGTGGGTGACGATACAATAACTTATTTTCAATTGAATGAATTAGCTGAAATTGTAGGACTTAAGAAATTTATTGATGAACATACCGAGGGCTACGACCTAGAGCTATTCCCCATGGGGCAGCATCTTTCTGGCAGAGTTATAAAAATGATTCTATTAATGAGAGCCTTAATTCATAATCCAAAATTGTTGTTATTAGAAGAACCTTGGCTAGGACTAGAAGAAGAATACGCAAACAAAATAAAAAATTATTTACTTTCTTATTCTCAAGACAATGTCATGGTTGTAGTGAGTAACGACGAAACTTTTGCTGCAAAATGTGACAAAGTGATAGTGCTTGAAAAAGGAACTATTAAAAGCCTAACAGTTAAGTAAGCTATGCAAGACATTAAAAATAGATTGGAAAAAGAAACCTTGCTAAAAGATATATTAGCCTTTAGTAAAATATACAGGGCTGACAGGAAAAGCAGGGTAAAATATTGGTTCTATGGTGCCATAGGGTTTATGGTTCTTGTATTATTTCTTCCCTGGACGCAGAACATTAGAGCCAGAGGCTCTATTACTACACTCAGACAGGAACATAGACCTCAAGAATTAAACTCTATTATTGCCGGTAAGGTGATAAAGTGGTATGTCAAAGAGGGCGATATAGTAAATGCTGGTGACACTATCGCAAAACTAGCAGAGATAAAAGATGCATACCTAGACCCAGAATTACTTGATAGAACCAGTGAACAAATAGTAGCGAAAAAGTCAGGTATTTCATATTACAACAATAAAGTTAATGCTACGGAGTCGCAAATCAACGCCCTTGAAAATTCATTACAGTTAAAATTAAGACAGCTACAAATGAAAATCATTAGCGACAGCATGGAAGCAATCGCTGCTACTAATGACTTTAATATTGCTGATGCACAATACAAACGACAGCGAATAATGAGAGACAGTGGTTTGGTTTCTTTGGTGCAATTAGAACAAAGAAACCAGGCATTTCAAAGCGCTTTGGCAAAAAAAATGAGTGCTGAAATAAAATTCATCAACACACGCACAGAGCTTAATCAGGTACAGCAGGAGTATGCTGAGAAGATTTTCAAAGCTTTAGGCGAAAAAGCAGCAGCTCAAAGCGAAATTGCCACAGGTAATGCAGAAGTTTCTAAGCTAACCAATCAGTTTGCTAACTATACCATAAGGAATGGCATGTATTATTTATTGGCTCCTCAAAGCGGACAAGTAACACAAGCTACGAAAGCTGGTTTGAATGAAATAATAAAAGAAGGCGAGAAAATAGTTGAAATTATTCCTCTTGAAGTGGATTATGCTGTCGAGATGTTTGTCAGACCACTTGACGTTCCCTTATTATCAAAAGGTCAAAAAGTACGTTTTCTTTTTGATGGCTATCCTGCAATCGTTTTCAGCGGATGGCCACAGGCTTCCTATGGTCTCTTTAGTGGAAATGTGGTCGCCATTGAAAATTCAGTAAACAAAGAAGGTAAATTTAGAATTTTAATTGGAGAAGATAGTACATATAAGCCTTGGCCTAAAACGCTCAGAAATGGTACAGGGGCATCCGGAATTGCACTACTTAAAGATGTGCCAATATGGTATGAATTGTGGCGAAACATTAATGGATTTCCTCCAGATTACTACCAAGCAAAAGAGTCGAAAGATGAAAAAAATAAATAACAGACTATTTCTGGTAGTACTAACTTTTGTCGCTGCCTCAGCAAATGCTGCTGATAGCTTGCGAGTGCTAACTAAAAACAATTTTTTGGGTGCAGTTAGGTCTTACCATCCAGTTATTTTGCAATCGGGAATACAGGTTAATCGCGCTGCAGCAGATGTTCAATCTGCCAGAGGTGGATTTGATCCGATGGTAAAATCAAATTTTGATCGAAAGACTTTTGATGGCAAGTTTTATTACAGCTATTTCAATCCTGAAATAAATATCCCTACATGGTATGGTGTTGAATTCAAAGCAGGCGTAGAAGAAGTAATAGGCGACAGAGTGACATCAGAAGCCTCTATGGGTAAGTCTACTTACGTAGGTGCTAAAGTACCTGTTAATAGTCTTTGGTTCGACAAAAGAAGGGCAGTTCTTAGACAAGCTCAGGCAATGAAGCAATTAAGTGAGGCAGAGAGGAGACTCGCTATAAACGATGTTTTGTTTGATGGTTTAACGGCCTATTGGACCTGGGTAAAAGATTATCTTGTTTACAAGGTGGTATCTAATGCAGTAACAATAAACGAAGACAGATTTAGGTTCGTAAAGACAGAATATGAACAAGGTGCTAGGCCCGCTATTGATACCACGGAAGCACAAGCACAGTTGCAAACTTTTTACATGCAACAAAATGCTGCTTGGTTGGCTTTTGTGAATTCTGGCAATGAACTGTCCAATTATTTGTGGTTAGACAATAGTCTCCCAGTTTCATGGAGTGATAGGGTAGTGCCTGACACTGCAGAAGTAAATGATATTTTATCGCCAAGTAGTTACCCATCATTAAATGGAATATTGGAAACCATCGCCACGCACCCCAAGCTTCAAAGCATAGGATACAAAATAGATGTGTTAGAAATTGAGAAAAAATTAAAAGCGCAATATCTTTTACCCAAACTCAGCCTCAGTGGCAACATATTAAATAAGGGATATGGACTCCCAACCGATGTTACTACTCCTTTTCTGGAAAATAATCATAAGTTAGGTATCGACTTTAGTATGCCATTATTGTTCAGAGAAGCAAGAGGTGGATACAAAGCAATCAACTTCAAAATTCAAGAAACCAACCTTGAGCAACTTAATATTGCTTTACAAATAGAGAATAAAGTCAAAAGTTACTACAACGAAATGATAGCTTTACAACAACAAGTAACAATCTTTGACGGTGCATTCAGCAATTATCAAAAGTTATTTGTTGGTGAAAGAATCAGATTCGGTGTAGGCGAAAGTTCATTATTCCTTTTGAATACTCGCGAAAATAAGCTGTTAGAATCTGCACAGAAACTATTGGAACTAAAGACCAAGTGGCATAAAACATATGCTGGTCTTATATGGTCTACTGGCAACTTACAATAATGATCAGTATTATCTATCTAATAGACTAAATACCATGTGGTCTAGGTAAGCAACTACAGGCTCATTATTGTTTATCCCTCCAAAGTCAGTTAGTCTAGGCAAATGATCTTTGAAATATATTTGATGATGTGCTGTCTCTATTAACGTACTAGCTAAGGAATGTGGAAAAGGATATCCAGGTCTATATTCTAAAAATATAACCGCAATTCTATGACATAAATCTTTGTATGGTTGAAATATCATTGATTTATTGTCTTCAGTTATATTTTTAGTAAGGTAAGATTTGTTTCCCTCGGATATTACTATTTTATGCAGCACTTCTTTGTCGATATGCTCTTGTATAAATTGGTCTCTCTCTTTGAAAGTTAGTAAATTAATAATGGTATTTATTTTCAGCTTACTGTCGGTTACGTTGTTGGTATGAAACAATAATTGATATTCCATCCACGTCCAAAACCATGTAATGACGTATGTTAACAATCTATGTTTATTTTCAAAATACCTATATATACTCGCTTCCGTAGTACCAATCTTGATTGCTAATTTTTTAAATGTAAATTCTTCAAAACCAATTTCATTGATCATATCTATTGCAAACCTAACTATGTTTTTTCCCAATTCAGATGTTTCAGGGTCCCTTACATACAATTTTGGATTCATCTTAATGTGAAGCTGCAATTCCATAACTTTACAACATTTATGCTTGATAGCAAATATAGTACAATTACACCAAACTATAATATTGATACAATATTCTCTATTTTTCGTAATAGTATTACTTCTTTATGGGGTAGTTTTGTTATATTTGCTCAAAAATCACTTTACATATGTTAGAAGGTATTAAGATAGGTATTCTTGGTGGTGGACAACTAGGGTCTATGATTATTAGACATGCCATAGATTTAGGGTTAGATGTATCTATCATGGACAACGATAAAGATGCACCCTGCTCCAAATATACCAAGTCTTTTACTGCCGCAAACCCAATGGATTATGATGCGGTCCTTAAGTTCGGCGAAAATCTAAATGTAATTACCATTGAAAGGGAAGCAGTCAACACTTTAGCGCTTAGAGAATTACAGAAAAAGGGCGTAAAAGTGTTTCCATCTCCCGATACTATAGATATTATTAAAAATAAATACGTTCAGAAAAAGTTTTTAATAGCAAATGGCATTGCCGTAGTACCTGGTGTGGCTGTAAGTAGCAAAGAAGATATCCGAAACAATTTGCACAAGTTTCCCTGTTGTCTCAAAAAATGTACAGACGGATATGATGGTTATGGTGTTATGATACTAGAGCGAGAGGAGGATATAGATAAAGCATTTGATGGAGATTGCATCCTAGAAGATCTTGCAATCATAAAGCATGAAATATCTGTCATTGTTTCCAGAAATGAGCTGGGTCAAATAGAATGTTATGACCCCATACTTATGATGTTCGATAAGGATAAGATGTTATTAGATTTTCAGTTATGCCCAGCTAACATTGATAGAACAGTAGCAATAGAAGCCTGCAATATAGCAATACAAGTAGCTGAAGCCATTAGTTTAGTTGGTATCATGGCTGTCGAAATGTTTTTGACGAATGATGGTAAGCTTTTAGTAAACGAATTAGCACCAAGACCTCATAATAGTGGGCATCATACTATTGAAGCTAGTGTCACATCTCAATACGAACAACAATTACGAGCCATATTAGGACTCCCACTAGGCGATACCAGCATCACTAGCCCATCAGTGATGATAAACATTTTGGAGCCAGCTGCGCATAGAAAAAATAGTCTTGAAAACGCGTTAAAAACTATATTGTGCACGCATTCAGTTCATCTACATTGGTATGGTAAAAAAAGTGGAAAAGAAGGAAGGAAAATGGGCCATATCACTGTCACTGATAGAAATATTGAAGAGGCACTGTCTAAAGCCACAATGATTCGTCATTTACTTAAAGAACAAAATTAAATATGAAAGTAGCTATAATTATGGGCAGCAGCTCAGATGCAGGCATTATGAATGCTGCAAAAGATGTACTCGAAAAATTTGGTATTGAAACTGAATTTGCTGTTGTTTCTGCTCACAGAAGCCCAGAATGGATGTATGAATATGCAAAATCTGCTGACAAGCGTGGCTTAAAAGTAATCATTGCAGGTGCTGGTGGTGCAGCCCATTTGCCTGGCATGATAGCTGCACTTACTACTATCCCAGTAATAGGAGTGCCCGTTAAATCATCCAACTCTCTCGATGGATGGGATTCATTGCTATCTATAGTGCAAATGCCAAATGACGTTCCAGTTGCTACAGTAGCTGTAAATGGCGCACATAATGCTGGTGTATTAGCGGTGCAAATGTTATCTACTGGCGATAAAAAACTCAAGAAAAAACTAGAGGAACTTAAAAAACAGAACGTACAGAAAGTGAAAGAACAAAATGCAATGCTGAACAAATAATAGATAATTTCATTCAGGTAAACATAAAGTATTTGCCTGAGTGAAGTACTTTTTTCGAAGTCTGGCTATTGATAGGCAATTTGCTGAATGAATTTCAAGTATTTATCTGCAAGCACTTCTCTATCAAAGTTATCTTTTGCAAATCTATAACCGCTCTCTCCTTCTTGTTGTAGTCGATTCGGGTTGTTAAGATATTCCCTGATTATTCTACTGTATTCTGAAGTGTTCTCTGGTTCTACATACACACCTGCTTGCGCATCTTCAACTAGCTCTCTTGAAACCCCATCAATTGCCATTAATATTGGTTTTTTGCACGACATATAATCAAATGTCTTGTTGGAATACACCGTTTTAAAGGTGTCTACACGTTTTAAAACTGAAGCTCCCATTTCAGAAGCTAATATATACCTAAAGACTTCAGCCTTTGGAACAGAATCTAAAAAACGAACGTTTTTTATTTTACGTTCACTTGCCATTTTTACTAATCTTTCTTTTTCCATTCCCTGTCCTATTAGTAGAAATAGAACATTTGTATCTGCAAGTGCTTCACCTGCATCTAAAATCTGTTCTAGCTGATTGGCTACTCCATGTGCTCCAACATAGGTTATGACAAAATGCCCCTCTAAATCATGTTGATGTCTGAATGCATCTTTATCAAAATCTCTAAGTAGCTTTTCAGATAAACTAAAGTCAGCTGCATTAGAAATCTGAATCAGCTTGTTTGCCGGTATTCCTTTTTTATCACGCAAAGCAGTATAAAAAGCAGGAGTTAATACATTGATGAGTGTAGCAGTTCTGTAGATAAATGCTTCTACCCAATATGCCAATCTGATAACTAGTTTATTAGTAAGTACCCCAGTATCAATAGCTGATTCTGGCCACAAATCTCTTACTTCGAAGACAAATGGAATTCTTTTTAGTCTCGAAATTAAATATCCGGTTGCACCTACAAATAGCGGAGGAGATGTTACAATTACTACATCAAATTTGCCCTTTACCTTATACATACCAGCGTAAAATGCTGAAAACATGAAAGAAAAATAGCCCCACAGTCTACCAACGAAACTCTTATTATACGCTTCTGATACATGGCATCGGTATACGGTAACTGCTCCTTGTTGTTTTCTTACAAAATACTTTCCTTTGTATTCTGGTTTTTTCTCTTTCCCGTTGTAATGCATCATACCACCCAGTACGGTTACAGAATGCCCCTGATCTGTCCATATCCTTGAAAATTCATTCCATCGAGACCCTCCTGGGTCATCATCTTCCAAAAAGTACTGATGAATTAGTAGTATGTTCATGTTTCGAGGTGCAAATGTAATTTATTTAAATCAGCCTAATCACAGTATTTATTTCTTTGCCTTCTGTACTAAAAACAACTTCTGAAGCTGACTCTTTTAGTCCATAAAGTGATGAATACCAGCCATTTGTAATCTTAGCTTCAAGTTTTATTTTATTGTGGTCTGTGCTGCTTAGTAACACATTATTTGTATGCATTAGCGGTATGTGCCAAAGTTGATTAGTTATAACACTTCTGGGTTTATTGGCTATAAAATCAGTTATCTGCCACTCAGGTTTGCCTTTTATTTTAACAATAGTTCTTCTATGTGTAATGCCATTCGCTACATGTTTAAAAGCGGAAACTTCACCCTCAAATCTGTAGTTGACAGTTCCAGAGCTAATCGAAGCTTTTAACGATTGACTCCAAAAATACCATATAAATCTACCGCCCTTGAGCATTTGATCAAAGTTGCCCAGCATAACCGTATTATGTGATCGAGTGCCACTAAAGTACCTTATTGTTTCAGCATCGGTATTGTATTTGTAACTTCCTGCATCAATTAACACATTTTTCCCATTATACCATATATCAATATGGAGGTTGTCTGCCTGAGAAGGTCGATCTTTATAACTACCGCATTTAATAAATGTCAGTGTATCGTCCTCTCTTATAATATAATATCCTCCCAATACAAAACTATGTTCACCATTTGCTGGATGCCAATCATTTTGATTTTTTTTATCAATCCCATACCAATGCTTGTCTTCATACATTTCTTTTATTCCAGTGTCAATTCCTAAGGCAGATGCTAATGCTTGTATTTGTGGACGATAATCACGGTAATGGGTATTGCTAAGTCCAAAGAACAATGCTCCATCATTGGCTCCATAGTTTGGTAGCCACCCGCTTTCTTCTATCATGGCAGTTCGCAAAAACTTAACAGATTTTTCAGCTCTGTCGTATACTGTATTATTGAATTTTTCGCCATTTTTCTCAGACAATACAATTCCCCAAGTCAACAGTTGTATTACAATCCGGTGATAGTTCATTGAATATTGTAAGAAAGTTCCATCCTCATATATCTGATATTCAATTTCTTCTTCAAACCACTTCTTTCCTTTTTCTTTCCAAATTTTAGCCCCTGGTAAAGTAGGCAATAATATTCCCGACAAGTACAAAGTAAGTGTTTCTGTAATGGCATGGTTGTTACGAACAGCTATTCTTGAAAAATCTATATTGTTGTATATATGATGCAAGTGCCAGTAAATAACAAACTGAATCTTGTCGAAAATAGCTGCAGTTAGCGTAGGTGAATTTTTGTAGTAATGAAGTGCAAACAACCAATTTAGTACCCTCAACGACATCTCCTGACTACATCGGTAATTGGGTCCACAGTTTATTGGATTGGCTTCTATCCATGATTCTATTTCATCAAAAACAAATTTAGAAGAGTCTTCTCCTAAATGAAAATCATTTCTTATGATATCGTATAAATAAGAGAATCTCGATTTTTCCCACACATATTTTATGTCACCAGCTTCTTTTGAATAGTCAGCTATTTCAGTCCAGTGTTTATTCCTGTTATATTTATGTTGAGAGTCTGGGTTTGTCACCCAATCATATTTTAATCCTAACTGTGTAATTTTACTGTTGAATAATAAAAATTTCCCTTCTTTAATATCATTTACTTTTGCTTTGAGATCTTTGTCAATAACGCGTTTTACTTTAATTTCTTCAGAGTCATCAAAAAAGAAATTTACTTTTTGCGATTTCCATTGCTCGATCGAAATATATTGTTGGTAGGGTGGGGAGGTAGGAAACCTTTTTTTAAGTAAACCTGATCTTTTTAGAAATTCATATTTTACACGATAACTTACATATCGCAAGCCCATGTTCTGCAACAAATTGAGAGTAGTTAGTATTTTATTTTTCATTTGGCAGGTAATATTTACTAAAAACACTCAAGCCTATAGTTAATAACATAAGGTGTTACTCTTATGATTTGTATTGTTTTATTCTTTGACGAAATGTTGAAGCCACTAATTGATTACAAACAACATTCGATCAATTATACAATATGTTTTATGGTTTTTGCAGGCCAAATAGGTCAATGATATGGGTAACAATTCTTTTCGCCGCATTACCATCCCACATTTCAGGAATTCCACCTTTTTTCCATTCTCCATCAAACAGTTTTTTAAATGCTGGAGCAATGCTGGCTGGGTTCGTTCCCAACAGTTCATTAGTACCAATAGTACATGTTTCTGGTCGTTCGGTATTGTCTCTTAGTGTCATACATGGTACTCCCATTACTGTCGTTTCTTCTGTTATCCCCCCAGAATCAGTTATAACAGCACGTGCATACTTTACTAAATAGTTAAACTCCAAATAGCTCATTGGCTCCGCTAAATGTAGCTTGCTGGTATCGATATCTGTTTCAGACAATATTTTTGCTGTGCGGGGATGTACCGGAAAAATAATTGGGAACCCATTTGAAGAAGATATTACCTCATTTATTAATTCATAAAGCTTTTCTTTATTGTCTACATTGGCCGGACGATGTAAAGTCATTACCAAGTACTCTTTGGGATTCAAATGTAGCTGATCCCAAAATTCTGGCTTAATAAACCTAGGCATTTGTTTGTGCAGTGTATCTATCATAGTATTACCCACAAAAAATATTCTGTCATTGGATATACCTGATTTAAGCAAGTTATTATTTGCAACAGCTGACGTAGTGAAGAAATAATCCGTTATAGCATCTGTTACAATCCGGTTTATCTCTTCTGGCATCGTCCAGTCGCCACTTCTTATCCCTCCTTCTACGTGGGCTACTTTAATGTTGTTTACTTTTTTTGCCACTATAGAGCAGGCCATTGTTGAGGTTACATCGCCCACTACTATACATAGGTCACATGGTTTATCGAGCAGTAATCGCTCATACCCTATCATTATTTTTGCAGTTTGTTCTGCTTGAGTTCCTGAGCCAGCTTCAAGATTGAAGTGCGGCGTAGGAATATTAAGCTGTTCAAAAAAGTCGTGACTCATTTTTTTGTCATAGTGCTGCCCGGTGTGGACTAACCTATATTCAATTTTCACACCAGCATTACTTTGTGTCGTTATTGCATCTACGATAGGTGATATTTTTATGAAATTTGGACGTGCACCTGCAATGATATCTATAAGCATGTTCTATTTACTTTTACTCTTATCGAGATTAATATTTTAAATGTTGTATTCTGATTATCGTGTTTTATACCGTTACCCACTGTTTGTTCTTAAGACTCTCAATAGCTGCAAGGCTTGCTAGCGTAGTATTAATTATTTCTTCAAAAGGAATTAGAGATTCACCACCATTTTTTACTCTATCAATCAGCAATTTGAATTGGTTATTGTGTCCCTTGTCAAGATTGGTCTTTAGTTTCGAAAAGTTTTTTATGCCGTATCCCGTAGTTAACTGAAAATTATCAAGTATCATCGTCTTTTCCTGACTGTAAACTTCAACTCTTTCTTTTGCATAATCTTTACTACCATTTGCAAAATAGTTAATTACACCTGTGCTACCATTTTCGTATTGCAGAAGTATGGAAGCATTATCAGTATTTATCGCTGGGTTAATTCCCATTGCATTCATGCATACAGCCGTAATCTTACTGCCCGTCAAGTAGGTTATCAAGTCCATGAAGTGGCATGCTTCTCCTATTATCCTACCACCACCTACCATCATATCATGCACCCAAACATTGGATGGTATCGCACCTGCATTCATAGTTGCAATAACATTCATGGGTGCGCTACCGATAGTTTTTTTTATTTGTATAGCATGTGGCGAAAACCTTCTGTTAAAACCGACAGTTAATGTTTTACTGCCATTATACGCAGCTAATACATCCTCAAGTCCTTTGCGGTCAATTGCTAATGGTTTTTCTACAAAGACATGTTTGTTTGCTTTAAGCGACTCTACTACCATGTGTGCATGTTCATTGTGGCGCGTAGTTATCATTACTAAGTCTATGGTGTCGTCATTCAATATACTTTGATAATCAGTAGTACTTTTACCTATTTTATACTTTTTGGCAAGGCTTGTTCCAGTTACACCAGCCGCACTTGCAATACTGTGCAACGGTGCGTTTATAGCCTGCAAGGCAGGTAACATAGTCATGCTGGTAAAATTTCCAGCACCAATTATCCCAATTCCACCCTTACCTGGCAAGAAATTACCTTCAGTTACTTTTACTGTATCGGCATCATTGGCATTTTCAGGATATAGCAGTATCGAAGCAATAGCATCCTTGTTGGTAATATTATTATATATTTTATTGTATTCCAATATTGGTACTCTGTCTGTGATAAGACTATTTACATCTAATTTTCCTCTGCTTATCATATCTAATATGGCAGAAAAATTCCTTTGTTCAGTCCATCTTACAAACGGAAGGGGGTAATCAATTCCTTCTTTTTCGTAACGGTCGTCATATCTTCCAGGGCCATAGGAACAGGATACTTGAAAAGTTAGTTCTTTTTCATAAAAATCAGCCCTGCTGATATTTAAACCTATTACACCTACTAAAATAATTCTACCTCTTTTGCGGCTCATTTTTGCTGCTTGGGCGATTATTTCGTCAGTTTTGGCAGAAGCAGTTATCACTATGCCATCAGCACCAGTGTTACCAGTATAAGAGTTTACAAATTTCACTGGGTCAGTTCCCTCTCCCGGATTTATTGCTACTATACCTTTCTTTTTAGCTATTTCAATCTTATTTCTATCTAGGTCTATGCCTATTACTTTACATCCATTAGCTATCAGTAGTTCCGCAGTAATAAGACCTATTAGCCCCAATCCTACTACTACAATTGTTTCTCCTAGTTTAGGGTCGCACAGCCTAATACCTTGTAATCCTATTGCTCCTATTACCGTAAAAGTGGCATCTTCATCACTTACATTATCTGGTATATGTGCAACTAGATTTTTTGGAATACATACAAATTCTGCATGCTGACCATTTGAAGCCACTCTATCACCAACCGAAAAATCGTCTACCCCTTCTCCTACAGCTATTACTGTACCTACATTACAATACCCCAACGGTAATGGTTGTCCTAGTTTATTGAACACAGCATTGAGTGTTGGTTGTAGTCCCTCGGTTTTTACTTTTGAGAGTACTTGTTTTACCCTGTCAGGTTGTTGCATTGCCTTCTGAAACATATTTGCCCTGCCAAACTCAACTAACATTCTTTCTGTACCCAACGAAACCAAACTTCTGCTTGTTCTTATCAAAATGTAACCAGGTCTTACTTTTGGCGCAGGCACGTCTTCCAGAATAGTTTCACCTGTTTTGAAGGATTGTATTATTTGTTTCAAAATTTATTGTTTTGAGTAAGTTTAGCTTGCTTTGCTGAAAGCAAACTTGTTGTACACTGATTGCAAATGTAATATTTATTAGTGTTTATGGTATCTATTGATTGTTGTCATTTTTTCAAATTACCATAAACTAAAACAACTCATTTTCTGAAAATTTCATTTCTTTGAAATAAACTATTAATTTTCATTTGTGAAAATATTTTGGCCCATCATATTGGTTTTTTGTATTATTAATTCACTATTTGCACAGCAAACAAAGCCTTACAATTTGTCTATTAACAATGGTTTACCTTCTAATCATGTTTATTGGATAATGGAGGATAAACTAGGTTATTTGTGGATAACTACAGATAGAGGATTAGTAAGGTATAATGGTTATGAATGCAGGGTGTTTAATTTAGCCGACGGATTGCCATCAGAGGATGTTTGGGGTATGCTAGAGGATAAAAAAGGCAGAATATGGTTAGGCAATATTTCAGATGAACTTGGGTATATGTATCAAGGCAAGTATCATACAGCGTATATTAATCAGAATAATCATGTCCTATATCCAAGAGAAATTTCTTGTTATCTAGATGGTGTGATATTCCATTCAGATTATTCATCTTCAAGTAAAACAAACACTATATTTTATACCCAAAACGATTCACTCAAAAAAATTGAACTGAGTGATTCAATTTTTGGACAACAATACATTACTGAAAATTACAGAAAACATAAACCACTTCTATTTATAAATAATAAAGGCAAAGTATTTTGTCTATTTAAGAATACTTTTTACCAAATTGATTATGATGTACAAAAACGTTCCGTCAAACTTATATTTCTTTCCAATGCAACAAGCAATATAGATAAATTCTATTCTAATACAAGCGTAACCATTGGAGAAAATATTTTAAATTATAATGCTTCTAGTGGCAACAATGAAATAACAATAATCAATTTGATTACCGGTAAAGAGTTAGTTTATGCGCTTCCCAATAACGAGGCAATTCTGTATGTGCAGCCTGAGAAAAACATTTGGGATTTTTGTGTATTCAATATTTTTACTAAAGATTATATATATGAATGCCATTTTGAAGATAGTATAAAAATCAAAAATTCTTATTCAATACAAGAGTTAATTGGTGATTCTGCTGTAAAAGGTTTTAAAGCTTCAGCATTTGTAAATAAGTCAAAATGGGCAAAATGCCTTGCAAGTAACGGAAATGGGGTCTATATCAACTATAAAAAAATTAACAATATATTTCCTTCGCCGTTCCCAACAAATGATTTTGTATGCGTCGGTAACTACAAAGATTCGCTGAGTTTTTGGTGGAATAAACAGCTTTCTATTTTTGCCACTTTTGATATCAATGGTAATTTTAGAACAGTAAAAAATACAATTTTAAAGGATGTGAGAAGTGTATCTTACTATAGTGGTGATACGTTTTTCATAAATTGTAATTTCCCGTTTATATACCTAAGTGCTTATAATAAATTAGTTGAGTTAGATCATCTCAAATATGGAACTGGTACTTTTAATTCCTACTTTTTAACTCCTGATGATTTTTTAATTGCAGGTTCATACGGCTTTAGCAATGTTAAGATTCATGACGATACGTATTCCCACAACATAATTGATTACAGTAGGTATAATAACATAGTATACAATAATAAATATAAAACCTTTATAATCAGCAGCAATAATTCTATATTATTTTATGACAAAAGAATTAAAAATATACTAAGTCGAAATGCCCTAAAGAATATAGGTATAAACGGTGTAAAGCAGATATGTACTGATGAAATTTTCGGGAATACATTCGTAAGAGGGTATGATAATATTTCATTATTAGATTTGAATAACTATAACGCCAAAATGTTATTTAGTAATTTCAAATTTAAAGACGATGCTACAATGTTATTTCATGACGATAAGTTGATTGTGGTGTGGAAATATGGCGTTTTATTTAGTGCAATAGTTGGCTACAATAATATATCTGAACCATATTTTTTGATGAATACAAAATGCGTGAATTACAATTATGTAAATGGCACAACTGTTTTAGGTAACATTTTACTACTCAATACAGATAAAGGTTTATTCAAAATAGAAATCCCTAATAAAAATACAATCCTTGAGAACTCTATTTTTCAAGTTAACAGTTGTGATTTCATTCTTAACTACAATGATAGCTTGTTAAAGATGGGCATTTCAGACACTATTGTTATTAAAACAAGTAAGAAAATATTATTGGACATAATTTTCCCTGGAGGAAATGGTAAACCGAAGTTTTATTATAAAATAAACAAACTTGATGGCAACTCCTATTCAAATAATTTTACAGTACTTAATTCAAATGAAATAAACATCCCAGATTGGTGTTCTCCAGACAATTTCTATAAAGTTTATTTTTATTCAGTTGATGATGCAATTAAGAGCGACATTCAGTCATTTACAGTATACATATTGCCTAAGTGGTGGCAAACTAATATTGCCCAAAAGACATTGTTTATTGGAGCATTAGTGGTGAGTGTGCTTATAATAATGCTATCTGTATATATCACAAAGAGGATTGTACTACGAGCTCAGTTTAGGAAAAATTTACAAATGGAATTGGAGCTAAAATCTATTCATGCACAGATTAATCCACACTTTATCTTCAACACACTAAATTCGGCATTGCTGCTGGTAAGTAATAAAAAAATGGATGAAGCCTACACCCACATTTCTAGGTTTTCTAAGCTATTGAGAGCTTATTTAAAATCGTCGAGAAATAAATATATAACTATCAATGAAGAAGTCAATAACCTTAAAAATTATCTAGATTTACAACAAACAAGATTCAAAGACAAATTTGATTATCAAATAATTTTGGATAATGATATCGATCCAAACTCCGATAATATTCCTTCCCTATTAATTCAACCATTTGCAGAAAATGCACTGAATCATGGTATATTACACAAAGATGGAAAAGGTAATATAATAATTGAATTTAAGCTAGATAAACACAATAAATCATTAGTTTGTATTATTGATGATGATGGGGTAGGACGCAAGAAATCTAAGGAATTTAACAAATTATTAGATAAAAAGGAATCTTATGGTGATCTTTTAATTAATGATCTAGTAAAAGTATTCAATAAATACGAGGATATTAAGATCGACATTACATATATTGATAAACAATTACCATTAAATGGAACAACAGTAACTATAACAATCAATAACAAAAAATATGGTTAGTGAATTTACTTGTTTGATAGTAGATGATGAACAAGATGCTATAGAATTGTTGAAAAGTAGAATTCAATTACTCTACAATAATCTGATAATTAAGAATTCATACATTAATTGGCAAGAGGCATTATATGCGTTGAGAAACAATAAGTATGATATTGTTTTTATGGATATTTCAATGCCCGGAAAAACAGGGTTTGATTTACTAAACCTAGTTAATAATTTAAATTCAGAGATAATTTTCGTAACTGCTCATGAAAACTTTGCAATAAAGGCTTTCTCTGTAGCTGCTTCTGGTTACGTTCTTAAACCAATTGACGATATTGAATTAACAACTGCAATAGAAGTATCTATTAAAAGATTAAAAAATAAGTATGCATTTGATGACAAAAAAAACTACCAAAACAAACTTTCAGACAAGATTGGTATATCAAATAACTATGGCATAGACTATGTTGATGTAAAGAGTATTCTGTATATAGAAAGTATAAATAAATGCACTCAGATTATCACTAATAATATTAAATACACTACTACTCAAAGTTTGAGCTCATTCAAATATCTCATTGATCAGCATAATTTTTTTTTAATTCATCGATCTTTTTTAGTCAATTTAGATGCTATATTGAGGTATGAATCTTCTGGAATACTAATAATGAAAGATAAAAGAGAAATTCCAGTGGCAAGGAATATTAAATCTGAACTACTGAAAATTTTAGACGTTAGTAAAAAATAGTTGTACTCGGTTCTCGTTACTCTTTACATTCAAAATTTCATTCAGCTACTATTTTATTTCTTTGAATTTATACCATTCGGCGGCTTTTTAATGCAGTTCGTCGGATAATTCATACTCAAGTTTCAATCTGCAATAACTTGCACCATGTTAACAAACACACACACAACTAAATTAGACAACAGCCCCTGTAGACTAAATATTGTATAACTCTATATTTTATCAAATTCGTGTTTGGCAAGAATTAATTTGAAATGTTTGTATTCCAAATTAAGCGCCCAATTAAAAGATTCCATAGTATTCTACCTTTGGAATATACCCACCAAAATGAGACCTCAATATTCATACATTGAAGGTCTCATTTTTTTTATAAAACTAATTTTACTTCCTACAAAAGTGGTAAAAAAAAGTATTAAATAAAATTACCCATCCAACTTGGCATATCGAATAGACCAAAATAAAAAGGTTGGGTATTTTCTGAAAACAATTGTTTAAAAAGGTTTAGTTGGAATATTAATATAGTCTGCATTGAAGTTGGCTTTACCTATTGTTTGGTCTCAAAAGGGAATATGCTAAACCTAATATTTGAACACTTGGTTGAAATATATATCGTGGCAAAGAAATTGACTGTTTGAGTTGGATGAACTTAAAACCTCGTGTATGGTCTATTTAGTCCCAATCTGAATTTCGCTGAAAATTGTCCATCTGAATGTGCCTATTCTCCATTTTCCGGGGATTAAGGTTGCCGCACCTTTGCATGGTCAATAACGACGAAACGAAAACAAAATACAAAAAAATGAGAAATTTCGCAGTACCAACAAAGGATCAGGTATCTCCGGTTAATCAAACAATTTTCGACAATCTCTATAAAGCTTTGGGATTCGTGCCGAACCTCTATGCCACCATTGCATATTCCAACAATGGTTTGTCGAGATACCTGGACTACCAAAATGCAAAGACCTCGCTTTCAAACAAAGAGAAGGAGGCCGTTAACCTCATCGTAAGTCAGGTAAATGGTTGTGTTTACTGCCAAAGCGCACATACAGCTATTGGTAAAATGAATGGCTTTACGGATGAACAGCTGTTAGAAATTCGCAAAGGTGGTTCGTCCTTTCATAAGCTCAATGCTTTAGTAGCACTTGCGGAAAGTATTACCAAAAATAGGGGATATGCTCACGCTCATCTTGTAGAGGCGTTTTACGATCAAGGCTATAATAACGAAAACCTCGTGGATCTGATATTGCAGATAAGCGATAAAACTGCCATGAATTACATCCATAATCTTACAAAAGTTCCGGTCGACTTTCCAATGGCCGCCAATATATAGTTGCTTGCTTAAAGTAAAAGCCGGGATAATTTCTGGTTTTTACTTTAGGAAGAAATTACACAGTGGAAATTTGTCCATCTCTTTACGATAAATGTCCATTCTTTATAATAGCTAGTGTCTCGACATTTGTACAGACTATGTGGAAACAAACCAGCATTTATCCTACGTAAAGGAACATCAAATATCTATTGAATCAGAAATAAAACAACTAATGGTAACAGCAAATTTGTTTTGTAAAGATTGTCACTCTTAATGTAACGCCTAAATCTAAAAATATGGAACCACGACACCCGCTACCTCCATTTACGAGGGAAACAGCAATCCGGAAAATACAAATGGCTGAAGATGCCTGGAATAGCAAAGACCCTGAACGAGTTTCTAAGGCGTACACTGCAAATAGTGAGTGGCGAAACAGGGGGAGTTTTATTAACGGCAGCGAAGAAATAGTAAAGTTCTTAACTGAAAAGTGGCAACGTGAACTCAACTACAGGCTCAAAAAGGAATATTGGGCGCATACCGATAACCGGATAGCTGTAAGATTTGAGTACGAATATCAAAATACCGAGGGAATATGGTTTCGCGGTTATGGTAATGAGAATTGGGAGTTCGATGAGGATGGATATATGGCGAAGCGATATGCAAGCATCAATGACGTTGAAATTGCTGAAGCCGACAGAATAATTAAATAAACTATGGCAAAGAATTTCGCAGAAATAGCCTTCACTCCCGAGGTTCGGAAATTACAGGAGAAAATGGGTAGCAGGGCAAGTTATGCCCGAATGGAGCGAGATACATGGCAGGATGGGCTTACTGACAGTGAGGCGGAATTTATTTCGCAACGCGACAGCTTTTATATGGCAACAATAGGAGAAAATGGGTTCCCATATATTCAGCACCGGGGAGGCCCCAAAGGATTTATTAAAGTGATTGATGAAAAGAACCTTGGTTTCATAGATTTTAAAGGCAATATGCAGTTCATAACTGCTGGTAACCTTGCGACTAATAACAATGTATCAGTAATAATGGTAGACTATCCTGCAAAGACCAGGTTAAAGATTTATGCCAGTGCCAGAATTGCAGAACTAAAAGACGAACTTCAGTTATTTAAGCTTCTTGATCTCGAAAATTATAAGTTTCGCCCTGAACGTATGATAGTTTTGCAAGTAGAAGCTTATGATTGGAATTGTCCGCAACATATCACTCAGAGATATACTGAGGTTGAAATAATAGAGTTGTTTGCTAATCAAATGAATCGAATTGATGAACTACAGAACCAAATTGCAGAACTGAGGTTACAGTTAAAAAGCTGAATCGATGCAGGTCTGAAATCACCGCTGTGCTTGTAAATGAAATGAATCATGGTCAAAGAGCTTAAAAGAGTAGTAGTAACCGGGATGGGGGCAGTTACCCCATTAGGTAACAATGTTACGGAGTTTTGGGAAAGCATCATTGCAGGGAAAAGCGGTGTTGGGTTAATTACCCGGTTCGACACAACCCATTTCAAGACAAAAATAGCAGCAGAGGTTAAAGGGTTTGATCCGCAGATCTATTTTGAGAAAAACGAAGCGCGAAAATATGATTTGTTTACCCAGTATGCCGTGGCTGCCTCAGAGGAAGCAATACAAAATGCAAGCCTTGATTTCTCTAAATTGAATCGGAATAGGATTGGCGTTATTTGGGGTTCAGGAAATGGTGGGATACAGACTTTTCAGGATCAAGTGGCAGAATTTGTAAGCGGGAATCGAATACCTCGTTTTAATCCCTACTTTATTCCCAAAATAATAGCAGACATACCGTCGGGTGTAATCTCAATCAGACATGGTTTGAGAGGTTTGAATTTCTCGGTAGTTTCTGCCTGCGCCTCTTCCAACAACGCCATTATTGACGCAATTACCTATATCAGGCTTGGAAAAGCCGACATAATAATCTCTGGAGGGTCAGAAGCGCCAATTAACGAAAGCGGGGTTGGTGGATTTATAGCCTCCAAAGCATTATCTACCAACAATGCAAACCCAACAGGCGCATCGCGCCCATTTGACAAAGAAAGGGATGGTTTTGTGATTGGTGAAGGGGCAGGAGCATTTGTTCTGGAGAGCCTGGAATCGGCATTAGGCAGAGGTGCAAATATTGTTGCTGAGGTTGTTGGAGTAGGGATGGCTGCGGACGCTTACCATCTCACCAGCACACATCCTGACGGAGAAGGCGCATATCTGGGTATGTTGGATGCGCTGGCCGATGCGGATCTATCACCTGATGATATTGATTACGTGAACGCACATGCAACGTCTACCCACATAGGTGATGAAAGTGAACTAAAAGCAATGTCGCGGGTCTTTGGAACACGTCCTGATTTACATGTGAGCGCTACCAAATCAATGACTGGGCATTTACTGGGTGCTGCCGGAGCTGTGGAAGCAATAATTAGCGTCCTAGCTATTCGGAATGGAGTTGTTCCACCTACGGCCAATACAACAACAATCAGCCATGAATTCGCAGATAAATTCAACTTTACTTTAGGGGGATCACAACTTGGTGAAATTAACTATGCTATGAGCAATACGTTTGGTTTTGGTGGTCATATAGCTACTATCATTTTTAAGAGATATATTGCAAATGATAATTCCGGCAAGTCATAAATAGAAAACAGATGTTTAACCTCCCAAATGCACTTACACTTGTAGATCAGCAAAATGGCAATCTGGTATTCAAGCTTTTCTCATTCGAAGACAATGAGTATTTCGATCATATCCAACGTTTTAATTACTATTCACTTATTTGGGTGAAGAGTGGCTCAGGTAAAGCAAAAGTTGATTTTGGTGAACATAGGTTTGCGGAGAACTGTCTTTTTGCCTTTGCACCATATCAGCCGTTTATGCTCACAGCCGACGGGAAAATTGAAGGTATTGCATTGAATTTTCACCCTGATTTTTTCTGTATCCACAAACATCAACAAGAAGTTGCCTGCAATGGTGTTTTGTTTAATAATATTTATCAACCCCCGTTCGTAACAATTGACAAACAGTCGGAAAGCACTATAAACATGGTATTGGAGCAAATGAGAACTGAAATGCAAAAGCCAGAATTGGCACAGTATGAGTTACTAATCGCTTACCTAAAGATATTTCTTATTACCGTTTCCCGACTGAAGGCACAACAACAACCTGAAGGAATAGAAATACTTACTGGGCAGAACGAGCCGTTTATTTTACAAAAGCTTAAGGATGCTATAGAGGTAAACTTTAAAAAGAAGCACGCACCTGCTGATTATGCTGAATTGTTATTTGTCACTCCAAAAACATTAGCAAAAATCACAAAATCACATTTCAATAAAACACTCTCAAGCATAATAAATGAGCGAATTATTATTGAGGCAAAAAGAGAGTTATATCTAACAAACAAAACGATAAAGGAAATTGCGTATGATCTTGGGTACGAAGATGAATACTATTTCAGTAGATTTTTCAAAGTAAATGCAGATGTCTCGCCGCAAGGATACCGTGAAACTGTAGGGGCAGGACGAGGGGTGGCGTAATTTTAGTTTTTATTTTATGTAAGTTATATTGTTATATATATAATATTATTATAAATATTGATCACGATTTTCTTAAATTAAGGATACTGGACTATTTATTTATCAATATGTCGTATTGTGCAAAACTAAATTTACAATTCAGGTTTAGAAATAATAAAGCTTGCATACCGATAGTATATCGAAGCCATAACCTACTAAAAAAAATATTTATAAAATAATAAAACGACTTCATAGGAAAAGTAGAAAATTTCAAAGTCAACCAAAAATCCTTCTAGGCAAGTCTTTAGAGGGATTTTTGATTTGTTTTATTAGATCGTATAGCATAAATATCTAACCTAATATTTGATACAAACACCTTATAATTTGTCTATATTTTGTTCAAGAATTGTTTTGATGATAGTTTATGCAGGGCGAATGATTAATTGGCAAAATGTTGTTACATAAAAATTGATGCAAAAAAGAGTTGTCTAGCCTAATAATATTAATTTTATTTTTTCTTAAAAAATAATGCTACCGGCCATGACAAGACCTAACCTTTGTAGGAGTGCTTTTTACGTATTGGCTCTTCTGATGCTCTTTTGTTTCCACCTTACGGTAAGCGCTCAAATCCTCGACAGTTTGCGAAAAGCACTAAACAGACATACAAAAGAAGATACGACTAAAGTGAACTTATATGCCGCAGTTGCAGGAGCATACAAAGATACTAGCACCGACTCTATGGTTGCTGTGGCACAACGTGGGTTGTTGCTTACAGACAAAACCAATTTTACGAAAGGCAGAGCACGGTGTTTGGCTTCACTTGGTGTTGCATATATGTTCAAAAATGACCTTGAAAGGGCAGATAGCATTTGCAATGTAGCAATATCGTTATTGGAGAAAACTAAGGATAGTGCCGAAATGGGGCCTGTATTCTATTACATAGGCAATATACGCTACAGGCAAACTAAATATAAAGAGGCCATACTATACTTTGAAAAATCCATAAGGTTTGCAATAAAAAGAGGTGATGACAGGGCCGTAGGCAATTCGCTCGATAACATAGGCATCAGCTACCTAGTGTTGGGCAACAATACCCAAGCGCTAAACTATTTCCTTAAGGCGCTGAAGATATGGGAGAAACTGAATGACAATTCTGGAATTAGCAACTCCCTAAGCGATATGGCAAGAGTTTACGTTACCATTGGCAACAACTCAAAAGCTGTTGAATACCTCGAACAAAGTATTGCCATTCAAAAGGGGTACAATGATGTACAATCTATTGTTCACTGCTATTCAAATGCAGCAAGCATTTACGGGGCCTTGAAGAACGACAGCGCTGCAATAGCCATTTGCACTCAGGCAATTCGTATTTTGGATTCGACGGGACAGCAGTCAGAATTGACTTTGCTACTAATAGATAGGGGCATGTCTTACTTTGAGGCAGGCGCATATGACAAAGCATTTGATGATTATAAAAGATGCCTTGAGCCACCAACAAACAAAACCGCACCAGCCATTATCGCACAAGCACATATTGGCCTTGGGGAGGTTTGGATGGCAAAAGGAAATGTGCGAAAAAGCATCCCACATCTTGAGATAGCATATGCCATATTCCGCGAAAATGATATGGCCGACCAAATTGGGCCAGCAGCAGACGAATTGGGTAATGCCTATGAAAAAATAGGGGATTATCCAAAGGCACTAAAATACATAAAAATTGGCCATTCCATAAGGGACAGTTTGTTTAACCAAAAAAACAGAGAAGAGCAGCAGCAACTACAATTTGACTACGAACTTGAGAAGAAACAAAACCAAATAGAATTGCTGAAAAGAGATAAAATGATAGTTCAAACCAGAAGCGAGAAACAACGCATAACATTATGGGGGCTTATGGGTGGGCTCGCATTGGTGGCAGTGGTAGCTTTACAACTTTACCGTGGAAGAAGGAAGGAGAAACAAAGCAAAGAGACAATTACTATGCAGGCAGAAAGCCTGAAAGAAATGAACAAATTCAAGGACAAAATATTTTCTGTTCTTTCGCACGATTTACGTGGCCCTATCAACTCTATTTCCACCTCAATTGACTTACTAGACGAAGACTTATTATCGCCAAAGGAGTTTGCCGAGCTTAGACCTGAAATGAAAAAGCAACTAGGCGCACTTACTTTTTTGCTCGACAACCTGCTCAAATGGTCAAAAACTCACATAATGGGGGTGGCAACAGTCAAACCCGAAATCATTGACCTCTATAGAATAGCCCAGCAAAATATAACCTTGCTGGAAGCACCTGCAAAAAGCAAAAAAATCACGGTTTATAACAATATACCCGTATCCTTTTTTGCATTTTGTGACCTGAGTCATATTGATATAATAGTCAGGAACCTAATTTCCAATGCAATTAAGTTTACTAATTCCAACGGCACCATTACATTATCTGCGACTACTGAGGGTAATACTGCAAAAATACATATAACCGACAACGGCATTGGAATCAAGCCCGAGCACATTAAAAAGCTCTTTCTTACTTCAGAGCACATTAGCACCCATGGTACGAGCGGCGAAACAGGAACAGGCCTAGGGTTGCGATTATGTTATGAATTCATTAAAGCGAACAACGGGGATATATCAATTACAAGCGAGGAGAAGAGAGGCAGTACTTTTACCGTCATACTACCGTTGCAGCAAACTAAAAACAATAGCGTCGACTAGTACATTTTAATGCAGAATGTGCAAAAAAGGCTCATACTTAAATCAGCCTGTCAGATAAATCACTTATTTCATGCCAAAGAGAGTTATAAATATATTTACTATTACATTAATAAAGGAATACCTTTGGGAGGTATCTCCTTTTGTGGTGTAGGCAAGACAGGGAATAGAACTCATCACATTGCTGTGGATAGGAGCATTTTAATAAACTCATGTAGACTACAGATATTTAAAAGAAATTTTTACTATCAAAATGTGTCTATTTAGCTCAAGTATTAGTCCAAGTTGTCTAACTAATTTGCTCAGATCTTAAATTGTGCTTTAAATCTAAAATCAGTGTTTTTAGCTCCTGAATGTCCGTCTCGGGCTGTGGTAACGTTCCTGTCTGGTGTTTGTAATACCTCCAAATCTCTAATATGTCCTCACTATTTACTATGTAGGGTGAATAATTGCGATTCAATGATTTTAGTAAGACTTCATTATTACTTTCCACGGTTACCAGCTTAAAGACAAAATCCTGTTCTCCTTTCAGTATTACAATGCAAGGGGTATCGGATTTTAGGTTTTTCCAGTCTTGAACATATTGTGCAATTACATCGCTGTTTTCTGGTATGGGTAACATAGAATCACCAGTAGTAGGGAACATCCTAAATGTCCCAGTTTTAGGTAGGTTTGGTAAACTGAACTTTGGCAAAGCAGCAATAAATTCAGGGTCATTATACCCAGCCCTGTATCCCGCTTTTGCTTTTACAGGTACGTATTCGGTATTTTCCTTATTGTTTTTATCTACTGTTATGGCCAGCACTCTTATACCGCTACCTGTCATATACACATCGTTGCCCGTCATTAATTCCTTAAGTTTTAGTTCTCCTAATTTGTGCAGGTCAACTTTTAATAGGCTGTCAACACTCACTTTGAAGTATTCGGAGAATTTTATCATATCCATTGCGGAAGGGTTGATTGTTTTCCCAGATTCCAATGCTTGAAGCTTATTCCTTGATAGATCAAGTTCCAATGAAATCTCTTCTTGGCTCATTTTTTTTCTTTCCCTGAGAAATCTAATGTTACTGTGGAAAAAAAGTTTTGTCTGTGTCATTCAGTATTGTTATTATTGGAAACATATTATTGTTGCTATCAGTAACAAAATTAAACATTTTCTATTTACAATGCAACCGGCAAAACAAGATATTATCCAACAACTGCAAAAGGAAGTGCTTTCCTTGCAAAGGCATAAGGGTATTATAGGCCAGCAGCTCCATACAGGATGGGGAGACATTGACAAAGCTTTTCCTAGTAATACTTTTCCATTAGGGGCAGTACATGAGTTTATAAGTACCAATAAAGAAAATGCTGCAGCTACTAATGGTTTTATGGCAGGGCTAGTGGGTAAACTAATGCAGAAAAGCAAGCAGGTACTATGGATTAGTACCAAACGAACCCTTTTTCCACCTGCATTGAACATGTTCGGCATAGAGCCGGAGCGAATTGTTTTTGTAGATCTATATAAGCAGAAAGAGGTATTGTGGGCAATAGAGGAAGCATTAAAATGCAATGCACTTTCTGTGGTTGTGGGTGAACTAAGTGAATTAAGTTTCACAGAATCAAGGCGGCTTCAACTGGCAGTAGAGCAAAGTAGGGTAACAGGCTTTATTCATCGATACAACCCAAGAACTGAAAATACAGTTGCCTGTGTTACCCGCTGGAAGATTAGCCACCTTGCCAGCGAAATGAATGGTATGCCGGGTGTGGGATTTCCTAAATGGAATGTTGCGCTGCTGAAAGTAAG
>CAMDNC010000005.1 GCA_945902755.1 Flavipsychrobacter stenotrophus | reverse complement strand
CAGAAAATCCAACTGAAACTACATCAGAAGTTGTAACTCCTGAAACAGTAGAAACACCTGCAGCAGAAACGGAAAACGTAGCAGTTGCAGAAGTTGCAACAGAACCAGAAGTTGCAACAGAACCAGAAGTTGCACCAATTACAGAAGTTGCACCTATTACAGACGGCACAACATCTACAGAATCCGTGGTAGTCGCAGAATTTACAGAACCAGCACCTGCAGCACGCGCTCCTCGTCACTACTATCAGCAGATGGAAGACACATCTCACGATGATTTTGATTGGAGTGTGGACAAGCGCAATGTGGCATCGTATAAAGAAGATGATCGTCAGAAATTTGATACTCTTTATGGAAGCACGTTCAAATCAATTGCTGAATCAGAACTTTTACAAGGTGCTGTAGTGGGTCTTACTAAAACTGACGTCATTATTAATATCGGTTTCAAATCAGATGGTCTTGTGTCTCTGAATGAATTCCGTGATATGCCAGATGTAAAGACGGGTGACATTATAGAAGTGATGGTGGTGCAAAAAGAAGACCGCAATGGTCACTTGCATCTTAGCCGTAAACTTGCTCGTGCTGCACGCTCTTGGCAGCAAATTGTTGACTTCTACAAAACAGGTGAAGTGGTTACTGGAACTATTACATCTAAGACTAAAGGTGGTCTTATTGTAGATGTACATGGTCTTGAAACCTTCTTACCAGGTTCCCAAATTGATGTGAAGCCTGTAACTGACTATGATCAGTATGTAGGAAAAACTATGGATTTCAAAGTTGTGAAAATCAATGAAACCATACGCAATGCGGTAGTATCTCACAAAGCACTTATAGAAAGCGACATCGAGCAACAGCGTAGTGTGATTATCGGTCAGCTTGAAAAAGGTCAGGTACTTGAAGGTACAGTTAAGAATGTAACTGACTTCGGTGCGTTTATTGATTTGGGTGGTGTTGATGGTTTGTTGTACATAACAGATATTAGCTGGGGCCGCGTAACGCACCCAAGTGAAGTGTTGCACAATGGCCAGAAGCTTAATGTTGTTGTTCTCGACTTTGATGATGAGAAAAAACGCATCAGCTTGGGTCTGAAACAATTGACTGCTCATCCATGGGATAACCTTCCAGAAAACATAGTAGAAGGTGCGCACATAAAAGGCAAGGTGGTAAACATAGAAGACTATGGTGCATTCTTGGAAATAATGCCTGGCGTAGAAGGTTTGGTACACGTGTCAGAAATCACATGGTCATCACAGCCTATCAATGCTAAAGAATTCTTCAAAATAAATGAAGAGCATGAAGCTGTAGTAGTAACACTGGATAAAGATGAGCGCAAAATGAGTTTATCTATCAAGCAACTTACTGCTGACCCATGGGATACTATTGAAGATCGTTTCCCAATAGACAGCCGTCATGCTGGTGTTGTTAAAAACATTACACCTTACGGTGTATTTGTAGAGCTAGAAACGGGAATAGGTGGCATGATACACATAAGCGACCTAAGCTGGATAAAGCGTTATAACCACCCGAGTGAGTTTGTAAAAACTGGCGATAAAATAGACATTGCAATACTGTCTATTGACAAAGAAAACCGCAAATTGGCGCTTGGTCACAAACAGCTGGAAGAAGATCCTTGGAATACATTTGAAACGGTGTTCCCAATAGGTTCTATACATGAAGGTAGTGTAACACGTAAAGACGATAAAGGTGCAACAGTACAGTTGCAGTATGGTCTGGAAGCTTACGCTCCTATTCGTCATCTGCGCAAAGAAGATGGAAGTAATGTAGAAGCTGAAGAAACGCTCCAGTTCGTTATTATCGAATTCGACCGCAATGACAAACGTATCATGGTATCTCATGCAAAAGTATGGGAGCAGGTGAAAAACGAAGAAAAAGAAGCTGCTCGTAAAGATGCAGTAGCTGAATCTGAGAAAACTAAGAGTGCTGTAAAGAACATACAGAGTAAAGTAGAGAAACCAACACTTGGTGACCTAGGTGCGCTTGCAGCAATCAAAGACAAAATGAAAAAGGCAGAGGATGATGCCGCTGAGTAATTGTCATTGATAATTCTCCGAGAATAGTAAGTAGCCACCATTTAAAACGGTGGCTACTTTTTTATGCTATTAACCCAGTCATAGGGCATTAGAAGTAATGAAATACAATGTGTACATTTAAACTTAGTACCGTAAAGAGAAGTATAAAATGGATCTTACAACAACAGATTTGCTAAAAAAGTTCTTATTTATTTTTTTACTTGTTGCTGGCCTATACTATGCAAAAGACTTCTTGATGCCATTATCTATAGGCGCCGTTTTGGCAACACTATTCTGGCCCATGTGTAAATGGCTGGAAATTAGAAAAACACCCCGATTATTGGCAGCAATAGCATGCTTGGTGCTATTACTGTTTGTAATTACAGGCATTAGTAGTTTGGTAGGCTGGCAAATATCTGAGATTGCAAATGACTTTGCACTAATGAAAGAAAAAGTGTCTTCTATAATTAGCTCAATTCAAGATTATCTTCTTAAAGAACTGGGGATTTCTATAGAAAAACAAACGCAAATTATTACTGAGCAACAGCCAATTATTGCCGGTATAATTAAAGCAACCGTAGGCTCTTTTACAAGAATATTTACATTATTCATGATTGTATTAATATATGTTGTACTACTTCTTTATTACAGATCGCACATTAAGCGTTTCATTCTAATGTTATCGCCATCATCAAAAAGAGACGAAATGAATACTGTGGTTAACAGTGTAGCCAGAGTATCGCAACAATATCTGCTAGGTTTGTCTAAAATGATATTGTGTTTGTGGGTGATGTATGGGATAGGTTTTTCGGTACTTGGAATAAAAAATGCATTATTTTTTGCCTTTTTATGCGGGCTACTTGAAATAATTCCATTCATAGGCAACATAACCGGCACTACGTTAACGCTGTTGATTGCGGCGCTGCACGGCTCTAGCCCAGCAATACTGGTAACAATAGTAGGTGTGTACGGCACTGTACAGTTCGTGCAGGGATGGGTACTAGAGCCACTTATAGTAGGTTCTCAAGTAAAGATTAATCCATTATCAACGATAATAGCACTGATTCTCGGAGAGTTACTATGGGGCATACCAGGTATCTTTCTTGCTATTCCACTGGTAGCAATGCTTAAGATAGTATGCGACAATATAGACTCACTAAAACCATATGGTTTCTTAATAGGAGAAACAGAACAAAGAAAAAGAGCAAAAAAACAAAAGTAAAAGTCTACTACTTATTTATTAGTTAGTGCTCTGAAAACGTCTTCTAAAGTTTCAGTTTGGGCTTGCATACTGCTTATACTCAAATTATTGTCGAGCGCCCATTGCATTACTTCTCTTCTCAAACTATCTGGAGCATCAGTAGCTAGTTTCCATTTATTAGCCTCTATGTTTTCGTAACGCTGTGCGTTTTTGAGCATATCAAACAATGATCGTGTTACTTCTTGTTCTAAAGTAATTACAAGCACATCCTGACGAGTATTTATTTGCTGTAGGTGTTGTATAGAGTCATCGGCAACTATCCTACCATTGTTGATAATAATTACCCTACTACACATTGCTTGCACTTCTTGCATGATATGTGTGGATAGCAAAACAGTTTTATCTGCTCCAGTACTTTTGATAAGATCTCTGATTTCGACTATTTGGTTAGGGTCTAAACCCGAAGTGGGCTCGTCTAAAATCAGCACTTCAGGATTGTGTAACATTGCCTGCGCCAAACCAACTCTTTGTTTGTATCCTTTTGATAAAGCGGCAATTTTTTTGTGAGATTCCTTACCAAGACCGGTCATTTCTATCATCTCTTCTATTCGCTTCTTTACATCGGTAGTTATCTTGTGTATACCTGCACTGAACTCGAGATATTCTCTGACATACATTTCATAATATAGAGGGTTTGCTTCTGGTAAGTACCCCACCCTCTTACGAACATCCATAGGAGAATTCTTCACATCAAACCCGCATACTGCGGCAGTGCCTGAAGTAGGTGGCAAGTAACCAGTTATCATTTTCATGGTAGTTGATTTACCAGCACCATTTGGCCCCAAGAATCCTGCTATTTCACCTTTGTTTATTTCGAAAGAAATGCCATCTACGGCTTTTTGTGTGTCGTATATTTTGGTAAGGTTAGAAACTCTAATAGACATGATAAGTAAAAAAAACAGGTACGAAAGTGAACATTAATGCTACAACCATACCTGAGTGAAATAAATAATATTGAACATTACTATGGAGTAACTTTCGTCCCCAAAAATTCGCACTTATATGCGAATGTATCTAACAATGCAGTGTTCTCTGATTCGTAAGAGTGTAATTTGAGGGTCTTATCTGCTTGTAGTGTAATGGTAAATACTCTGAGATAATTAACAGAGCCTACTTTAGAACTATCATTATTAGTGACTATTATAGAATAAGTGCTTTCATTATTGCTTACATATCCTTGAAGTATTTTGGGAGAAATACTTTGATAAAAAACATCAACAGACAAAACACCTCTATTAGCTGGAGCCACTATTACGGTGTCGATAGTGGGGGCACCATTATCGCAGGTTGTGTATCCACCATAAGTACCTAAATATCTGTCTCTAGATTTAGTACCACACTGTGGGTCTTCATAACCTGCAGGACAAGTACATGCGCCATTGCCACACGCGCCACCATTATAACAAACTATGCCGTCGCAAGAGTTTTTCTCGCAAGATGACAACACAGTGGTACCAATAATAGCAATAAGTAGTGAAACAGTTAACAGAATTTGTCTCCAGAATTTCATGAAAATATATTTGTGTCTAAGTTAGAAAATATAATTGAGTGAGCAAAAAACAGGATGAGAATTTTATGCAAAAGCATTCCAACCCTGTGCGGTAAGCTGGTGTTTGTTGCCACCTGTAGTTATTAAATGCTTTCCTTCTGCAATTGTGGTCATGTAACCGATAATGCTGATATTGCTGTTTCTTGCAACTTTATCGTAATCTTCATGTTTCACAGTAAAAAGAAGTTCGTAATCTTCACCGCCACTCAGCGCACATGTAGTGGCAGAAACCCCAAACTGCATTGCAATATTTTTTGTATCGGGATGCAATGGTAATTTTTCTTCATAAAGTACACAGCCTTTGTCGCTTTTGGTACAGAGATGTAAAACTTCTGAGCTTAATCCATCACTAATGTCAATCATAGATGTAGGAAATATTGCATGTTCATTCATCCACTCAATTATATCCATTCTAGGCTCAGGCTTCAAAATTCTCCCAACTAGATATGCTTGTTGCTGGAGATCGGGCTGCACTGAAGGATTCTCTAAAAATATTTTCTTTTCTCTCTCCAATAACTGAAGACCTAAATAAGCTGCACCTAAATCGCCGGTTACACAAATTAAATCTTTATCTCCTGCACCACTACGCGTAACAAATTTATCTGGAGCTACTTCGCCAATTGCAGTAATGCTAATTACAAGACCAGATTTGGTGCTGGTAGTGTCACCGCCTATGAGGTCAACTCCATATTTATCGCAAGCAGCATATACACCTTCGTAAAATTCTTCTAGCGCCTCTACAGATACCTTGTTTGACAGTGCTAAACTAATGGTAATGTGAGTAGGTGTAGCCATCATCGCACAAATGTCAGAAAGATTAACTACTACAGATTTGTAACCTAAATGTTTTAGAGGAGTGTACATAAGATCGAAATGTATGCCTTCCACCAGCATATCCGTGGTTATAACAGATTGTCTACCAAATTGGTCTATTACTGCTGCATCATCTCCTACACTTAATATCGTACCCGCGTTACGTATTTCATTATTTTTTGTAAGGTGGTCAATTAATCCAAACTCACCCAGATTTTCTATTTCGGTCCTCATTCAGTATTGATTATTAATTTGTTAATTTTCACATAACTACAATCAGAAAAACACCCTGATGGATATGCAAAACTAAATCTGTATATTATTTGATAAAAACTCTGGAAGCCATATCTATTGATTTCTGAAATTCTTCCATGTTTACGCCAAGTGGTAGGTTTTGTGCGATACTCCAATATATTATATTTTCTGTGGCAATGTTACCTACCAATTCATCTTCGGCCATAGGGCAGCCTCCTATTCCATTAATTGCACTATCAAATCTGCGACAACCAGCGGCAAAGGCTGCGGATACTTTTTCGTGCCAAGAATGAGGTGAAGAATGAAAATGGGCACCAAATTTAATGTTATTGAACTCAGGAATCAAACTATTGAATAGGTAACTAATATTATCTGGTTGCGCAACTCCTATAGTATCAGACATTGCTATTGTTTTAACTCCAAGTTGGACCAATTTATACACCCACTTTATAGCAATCTCAGCGGTGTAAGGTTCATTATAAGGATTACCAAAGCCCATGGATAAATACACAACAAGTTCTTTATTGTGCTGAACGCATCGTGTTTGTATTTCCTCCACTTGATGTAAAGATTGCTCAATAGTTTTGTTAGTATTACGCATCTGAAAAATTTCAGACACCGAAAATGGAAAACCTAAGTAAGAAATTTCGTCGAAAACAACAGCTTCTTCGGCACCTCTTGTATTAGCAATTATGGCCAACAACTTACTTCGTGATGTAGAAAGATCTAGCATCTTTAAAACTTCTTTTGTATCGGCAAGCTGAGGTATAGCTTTGGGCGACACAAAAGAACCA
Organism: Flavipsychrobacter stenotrophus; assembly: GCA_945902755.1. Taxonomy (GTDB): domain Bacteria; phylum Bacteroidota; class Bacteroidia; order Chitinophagales; family Chitinophagaceae; genus Nemorincola; species Nemorincola stenotropha_A. The sequence continues at coordinate 38,881 of CAMDNC010000005.1, read as the reverse complement.
AAATCTAAAATATCAAATCCTACCTTGAGTAATTGATTAAGATATTGTGCCTTAATATTCGAGGGTATAAACTTATCCCAACCTTGCATTGCATCTCTAGGACATTCAGTGAGCACCAAATTGCCTTTTATTCTATCATTATTTGTTTCCATAATGTCTGGTATTTCCAAGATTGAAGTACAGGACGTTTTTATTTGTAGATTTTAACCATTATCAACAATCTAAGCAAAAGTACAACAATAAAGTGGGCAACGATCGAGATCAGGAAAGCAACAAAGAGAGGTTATTGCTAGTAAGTGGTTTATTTAAGAATTGTTTTACAGATTTATAGTTGTGTACCTTATGCAAATCATTTTCATTAATGGAAGAAGATATAACGTAAATCGTGTAGTTATTTACAACACTGCCAGGTAAGCTTTCAAAAGCCTCTACAAATTCGAAACCATTCATTACAGGCATCTGAATATCAACTAGAATAATTGTATGTGTCAAGTCGTCGGGAGTAGCCGAGGAAATAAATTGAAGTGCATCTTTAGCTTGTAAAAAAGACATCACTGATTCGCACTTACCAGTGTTTTTAATGATTTTTTCGGCGATAAAACAATCTAACTTGCTATCGTCAATGACAATAAAATTCAATTTGTTATACTGCGCCATGTGATTTTCCTGGTATTGTAACGGTGAATGTAGTCCCTTTATCTATTACTGACTGCACCTCTATGGTACCTTCCAATCTGTTGAGCGCATCTTTAACATTGTAAAGCCCTAATCCAGATCCGGTTTCTTCAGAGGTGGCCCTGTAAAACATATCGAATATGTTATTTATGTGATTTTCATGTATCCCAATTCCATTATCTTTTACTGTTATAACAAGGTCATTCTCAACTACTTCCATTACCACGTCTACATATTTTTCCTTTGCATTTTTACGTTGATAATTAAATGCATTGGAAAGTAGATTGTTCAGAATCATTTTTATAGATATTTCATCTGAGTAAAATGGCTTGTTTTGAATAACATTTGAAGTGAACTGAATATTGTTATTCCTGCCAGCTATTTTGAATAAAGCAGCAATGTCAGACAAAAGAACATTGAGGTCAATTTCAGAAAAAAGCAATTGACCACGTTTTAGTTTGTAATATTCATGGGTGTTTTTAATGTATTCATCTAGTTTTGTAACTGCATCGGACATTAAGCCTAGCAACTCTCTAAGCTCGGTCAGGTCGTCCATACCTTTTGCAAGATCTAATGCACCGATAATACTAAGTAGCGGGCCACGTACATCGTGTGTGATACTATAAGCAAATTTGCCTAGTTCGGCGTATGCCGAGGTGAGTTCTTTATTTTTAGCAACAAGTAAGGCATTAGTTAAGAAAAATTTATTGGCTTCTTCTATTGCCGATCTTATATCACTGTCTGTCCAAGGCTTTTTGATATATCTGAAAATATGCCCACGATTTACAGCATCTATTACAGACTCAATATCGGTATATCCTGTGATGAGCATTCTAACAGGGTTGGGGAATTCTACACGGATTTCTTCAAAAAACTGAACACCAGTCTTCTCTGGCATTCGCTGATCGCATAAAATCACACTTATTTCTGGAAAATCTCTTAAGTACTCACAAGCCTTAACAGTATCTGATGCTATAAAAATAGTGTAATCAAACCTGAATGTGGCTTTAAATCCATTGAGATTGTTTTGCTCATCGTCAATGTATAACACCTGTATTTTGCGTCCAGTACTCAATGTATCCTATTTTTGAATCAATGGTAATTTAATAATAAATTCTGTTCCTACTCCTAATTCTGAAATAATATTTATGTGACCATTATGTTTAATGATGGTGTTATATGCAATAGACATACCCAAACCAGTACCCTCACCTACATCTTTGGTGGTAAAAAAGGGCTCATAGAGCCTTTTTTTGGTATTGTCGTCCATACCAATCCCATTGTCAGCTATAGAAATGTAAATATAGTCTTCGTCAGCTTTTGTAGCAATAGTGATACTGCCCCCTTCTTTGTCCGCAAATTTTTTACGTACTGCATATACTGCATTAGAAATAATGTTTAGGAAAACTTGATTCAGCTTGCCGGGGTAACATTCTATCAACGGTAAGTTGTTGTAATTCTTGATGACTTTTATTGTGTTGTTGAGCAAATTGTTAGTTATGATAAGAGTAGAATCAAGACCTTCATTTATATCCGCCTTTTTAATATCATCTTCATCTAGACGAGAAAAAATTCTTAGTCCTTTTACAATTTCCGCGGTTCTTCCTGCACCTTCACTTATTCCCAATAATAATTGATCAATTTCAAGCTTTAGGTAATCATAATCGATTTCTAATTTATATTCTTGTATTCTTTGCTGCTTTTCTGGTAAAGGAACACCAGACTTAATTATTTGTTCTAATTCTTCAATAGTATCTATAAGTATTAATACATCTCTTTTCAGAGGTTTTACATTAGATGTTACAAAATTTATAGGATTATTAATTTCATGAGCTATTCCAGCGGTAAGCTGACCTAGTGATGCCATCTTTTCAGACTCAACAAGTTGTGTTTCTGCTTCTTTCAGTTCTATCAATGCTTTATTAAGACCTTCGTTAGAAAGTTTTAGCTCAAAAGTCCTTTCGTTAACCATCTTTTCGAGCATAACATTTTGCTCGCGTATTATACGTTCGTTCTCTCTTAATGCTGCTAAAGCGTCAGCTTGAGATTGTTCTTTTTCCTTCCGGAAAATATTGATTTTATCTGCAAGAGCAAAAGAGAGAACTACTACTTCGATTGCAGATCCAATATGAAGAATATAATTAGTAAAGTTGTTAAATGGAACTTTTCCTAGGTCTTTCATTATAAAAACAACTATACCAACCAAAAATACGACCCAAGCAAAAAGGAAAAACCTAGCCGACCTGTTATTCTTTTGAATAGCATAAATGGAAATGAGAAGAATAACCAAAGAAGCCAACATAGCATTGGGTTGCATTAACTGTTGGCTCAACTGATGGTAACCTGCAACACTAAGAAAACAGTTGATACCATAAAATATGTTGAGTGTGTTAAGAATCCAAACGAAATATTTGGAATAAGACGCTATTTGTAAAAAACGCTTAAAAAACTCAATAGCTAATATGCCAGTAATAGCAGGAAACCATATTACTGTTTGATTGGCAAAGTTGGGAAAGGAAGGCCAAAAGAACCTATAACTATATCCTTGCAATGCTATTTGAGTAAGACCAATAAAGACAATATATGCTACATAGACCAAGTAACTTTTATCTCTTACACTTAGGTATACAAAAAAATTGTAAAATACCATCACGAAAACGATACCAAAATATACTGCAGTTAGTATATCTTGCCTGTTAGCAGCTTGAAATATCGCTGAATAACCTCCAAGAGCTATTGGCACCAATATTTGCTCTTCGCTAGACACACGCAAGTAAACCATTTTATGCTTACCAGGACGAATGTTGAGCCTAAAGATAAAATTGTGGTTTGTGAACTTCCTGGCATTAACAGGAACCATTTCTCCTGAAGTATCTACTGTATAATTACCTGCGGTATCTACTAAATAAAGTAATACCTGGTCAATTAAAGGATACTGTAGATTCAAAAACAAATCTCGCTCTTGTGTTTGGTTTTCGATAATACATCGGAGCCAAAAAGCAGATTTTGTAATCCCAAAATTGGGAACATCTACACCAGTTAATTTAAAATCCTTTGATTCAATAACTGTTTCAAAGGTCATTTTTCCAGACTTATCTTCTAGGTATTCGAAGTTGTTTCCAATAATATTTAAATCTCGAGCATTAGTGTACTTGTATTCTTTCGCATGCAGAGCATTCGACCCAAGTAGACATACAACAATAAATATCCATCTAAAAGTATTCATTGCACTCCCTATAACAATGGTTAGATATGAAATTAATAAAGAATCAGAACAACACCATGTGAAGATACCGCAAATAACAAGAAAAACAATAGAAAAAGGAAATGTTATTGGGCTAAAAAATACTTTATGTCAAAAAAGGAATCTGGTTGCAAATCACTGCTCTATAAATTAAGATTCAAACGATATTCAATATCAAACGTTACTTTTTCTGTGCTTTCTGTTCGTTTTTGTTCTGGATTTGCTCTTAAGTTTTCTATTATTTTTTTATCCTCATCCTTTGCATGTTTGAGGTCATAAACATTATTGATAATTCCTGCTGTAGCCACTAAGCCCTCTTTGGGGTAATAAAAGGTACCTTTATTTCCTAGTCTTTCATCAATAGTAAAACCCTTTTCTAATGTTATGCCTATGGTGTGACCACCGCATAAAACAAACATAGAATTCAATGGCAACTGGGTACACATAGCAACACCCGCACGTGCAAGAAATAATGTACCAATACCCCATCCGGCTACGGATCTCGCATTCCACAATCCGCATATTTCGCTTGTTCCGCCATTTGCGGCATGTTGAGCAAGAATATTCTTTACGTTTGGATCGAATTCTTTGATCGCGTCATCCATTGGTAGTGGGTATTCAGGATGATAAAGGTGGATTCGTGCACCACCTACCGGGTAGTTATCTGAAATTCTTTCTGCAAGAATAACGTAAACGTTTGGGTTTGTTATCCAACTATTATTTGCTGTAGTTATTTTGGTAATACCAAATATTTTCAATATTTCCATGTGCTCAAGAGCATACAAATTGCAGGCCTCAACATCATCAACAGCTCTAAATGCTCTTATCCTAATCATGTAAATTAAGTATTCAAGATTGTTTAAAAACCTTTTCTATTGGATACCTATAAGATTTAACTGACGGCAAATCAGCCAAACTTAATCTGAATAAAAATACTTCAGCCCGTCCTTGTGCTTCAGGATAAATTCCAAGGAATCTTTGATGCAATTCCGAAAACTCTACCTTCATGAAATCTGGTAAACCTTGTCCATTCCCATATTTTAATCTTGCAAAGTGCAAAGTTGCTGCAAGCATGGGCTGCATTGATACGCCAATGTGAGCTGCTGTCAACCACAATCGCTCTACTGCTCTACCGCCATTCAAATAGTCGGTAGAAGCAAACTTTGGCATTGTAATCAGTCCAACTGCCGAAGCACTATCGATAGCTTTTACAGCTATTTTTTCTAACGCTTTACCTCCACGCCAATCTGCTAATAACTTAACAACTTCCGGATCCTTAACCAATTTTAAGCCAACCTTGTCTGATGCAGAAATATCAACAGTGGCAATGTCTATGCCATCACCAGTAGTGCGGCTATGCTCATCATTCCATCTAATTTCTTTTTCATAGAATTCATAATGACCTTCAATATGCAACATACGTAATCTCTCTGCCGCACTCATAATTTCTTTAAGCTCATCCAAATCGGCAGAGCTATGTCTAAGGTGAAGTTCTGCACCATCGACAGAAAATACTGCTTGTTTAAGAATATCTACCTGAGATTCGGTGAGAGGAATTCTGGGTCCTAAATTCCGATTAGTAATTCGAGTATCTATAGCAGCATAAAGCGCAGAAGGTTGAAACAAATTGACACCGTTTTGCTGCGGAGAAAACTGAATTACGGCAGTACATCTAGAATCCGATGTAGGAAAGTAATGAACAGTTGTTCTTATATCGTGGTGAAAAGCAGCCAAGTTAAGATTCTCGATAGCCGCGCCCAACGCAATATATGATGCGATATGCTGAAAATCGCCGAAGGAGACCGATCTAACCCTGTCGTGTAATAAAAATAACAGATTATTTTCAAAATGCCAATTCCAAGGTTGATTATTGCCTGCTGAAGGTGCTTTTATGGCTGCTTTAATTAACTCTTCAATAACATCTAAACCTGGCGGATTACTTTGGGCTGAAAATAAAACCGAAGACTGTGCAACGATATTTTGTAATTCTTCAGTAGACAATTCACTTTCAGAGGAAGTAAACAAAAGAGGACTTTTTTCTTTTGGTCGTGTGTCAGGCATCAATTTTTCTAGATCGATAAAATATCTACCTGAATCTGTAAATTGATTAAGAAAAATTCGTCTGCAGGTATCTGCTGTTACTGCTCCACCTAATGTAACTGCAGTAGCCAGTTGAGGCCACGTAGTGATAGTTTGTTGTATTTCTACCATTGACGCTTTCATCCTTGGCGAAAGTGTTTCGAGACCAGATATGGGCAAAATGTAAGGTAATTTCTCCTCGCTAGTTTTAAGATTGTTGAGTACTTTGAAATCTATAGGTAAGTGCTCCAACCATCCATGCATAATTTTGCGATCAGGCTCTAGGTCAAACCTTTCAACATCTACTGTTCCCCTATCACTGGCTTCCATAAGCACAGGCACATTAAGTTCGCGAGCTTTTAGACGACAAAGTATCTTAATATTTACACCATCGCACTCATCAATTACTATATCTAGCAAACCGCCATCTGTAAAGAAATCATGTATATTATCTTCCGTTATGCCTTCTGTGTAACATACTACTTTGAAAAAAGGATCAATCTCGGCAATTTCCCTTGCTACTGCATATGCCTTTAGTAAACCTAAATTGTGTACACCAGTGCGAATACGGTTTAGATTATTTAATTCTAACGTGTCAAAGTCTGCTATTCTCAATTCGCCACAACCACGCTCTAAGGCCAAAGTAAGAGAAACTGATTGACCTACAGACAATCCAATAACTCCAACCTTTTTGGTTGCCAGCAAATCTCGTTCGGCGGTAGTGATTTTATTGCGGTTTGCAGAGGTACGAAGATCTACAAATTCTTTTTCATCCAATATATGAACCAATTTATTACTCCAAGGATAATAAACCCATACACCATATTCATCTATAGGATGTCCATTAAGATGTTCTAGTACCTTTTCTTCATATTGCTCTAATGTAAGTGTTTGCTTTGGAAACTTTGTCTTAATTAGTTCCTTTAATTGAGATTTAATCGTGTCGTGTACAGTAATGCTGTCGTTTTCAGTTAACAATTTAGTAAGCGCTTCATTGTCAGCATCGTTATATACACGGAAAAATACTGGCTTGTGAAGTGCTTGAGCATCAGTGTTGTATGAAACTTTCTTCTGAATAATTTTTGTTAACACACCGAACATTTTATTGTTAAACGAATAAGTTTGCTAATTTTACAGAAACAGCTATTAATATCATATATCACATACGAAAACTCATTTTAACTATACAAAATGACTAAAGAAAAAATATCAATATTGTATGTTGATGATGAAATGAACAACCTCATTTCGTTTAAAGCTGTTTTCAGGATTAAATATAATATACTTACTGCTATTAGTGGCGAAGAAGCAATAAAAATTTTAAGAAATAACACGGTAAACTTGATTATAACGGACCAAAGAATGCCTCAGATGACCGGGGTTGAATTTTTGGAGTCTATTTTGAATGAGTTCCCCGACCCTATAAGAATACTACTAACCGGATATGCTGATATGAACGCTGTTATAGATGCTGTAAATAAAGGTAAAATCTTTCATTACTTATCAAAACCATGGAACGAAGACGAACTAGATATAACTATAACAAGGGCTTTTGATGTTTATAAACAAAAAATGAATGAAAGGGAAATAACGAATAAACTTAGTTTGTCTAATGACCAACTGGAGTTTCTACTCCGTCAGAAACTACTCTCCTGATGTACTACTGATTTTACCTATGCCTGCAAAAGATTTACTCCAATGAGTTTCTGTTAGACTGCTAATCATTACCCCATGAGATGTAGACGCATGTATAAAGAATGAATTTCCTAAATATACGCCCACGTGATTTATTCTTTTACTACGCTGCCTAAAAAAAACTAAATCTCCCTCTTTTGCATTAGTATGCAACTTTTCTCTATTTGCGTTTTTATGTTGTTCCACTGAGGTTCTGGTCAATTCAATACCGTAAACTTCTTGATATAGCATTTTAGTGAATCCAGAACAATCTACACCCTTTTCACTAAATCCACCCAATCTATAATTCGTTCCATACCACTTATCTACAAATTTGTATAAGTTTACATTTAGCAATTCACCTGAGGACATCCCTAATATCTTAGCATATTTTTCGCTCAACAGATTTCCAGAGGAAAGATCAATGGAGTTATCATCCTTAATGTGTGAAACAACTATCGTGTCTTTATCAACAGGAACCTCAACAACTTGGTGTACTGTATTTCCCGTCTCAACTGTCTTATTTGGAAGATCTTTATTACTTTTTTTACGAGACTCTATGGCATTAACTGTCGCTTTAGTACGCACATGACCATCAAGATATATATCTTCAATAAATTTCGGCTCTTTGGGTGGCTGCATTTTCTTGCCTCTTCTTTGCTGTGCAGATACCTGTGTAATAACTGCAAAAGAACAAAGAAAAAGTAGAACTAGTTGGTATGTGCGCACAGGAAAAAGCATGAAGGAGCAAAAATATGTCTATTGATGCTAGCAGACAAAGAATTCAATACGTAACATATACCGTCTATTGTGTATTAAAACATTAAACATAATATTATTCAGCATAGATATTGCGTAGAATTCCCTACTTTCTACAATCCACCCATTTTCAAAACAATCTCATATTCTTGTTCGGTTACAGCAGCCACAGATAGTCTACTAAGTTTCACGAGTTGCATATTTTTAAGTGACGATTCTGTTTTGATCGCTGCTAGAGTAACAGGTACAGGAATTGGTTTAACGGGCTTGAGGTCTACAACTACCCAGTTTGTATCATCAGTGGTTGGATCTTGATATGCTTCTTTGACAACTTCAGCGATTCCTACTATTGCCAAGCCTTCATTGCTGTGGTAAAACAGTACTTTATCGCCTTTTGCCATTGCCCTCAAATTATTGCGGGCTGCATAATTTCGAACACCGTCCCAATGTGTAAGTTTGTCTGTTACGAATTGGTCCCAACTATATTTAAATGGCTCAGACTTCACTAACCAATAATTCATATTGCAGTAAAATTTGTCAGAATAACTGTTTCAAAACATTATAAATAACCATGGGTTTCCCCAATGTGTAAAAATGCAAAACAGGCACTTTATTTTTAAGTAAATCTCGACATTGGTGCAACAACCACTCCGTTCCCACTTGCTCACAAGCGGCTTCAGTTTTGGCCTTCATCATTTCATTGCATAGTTCTACAGGAAGCTCTACATTAAACACTCGAGGTATAGTAGTAAGCTGTTTTTGATTGGTAAGCGGCTTTAGACCAGGTATTACTGGTGCAGTAATGCCGTTTTCCAAGCAACGATTCACATAATTGTAGTAGTGGTCGTTTCTGTAAAACAATTGTGTGGTAACATAGTGTGCACCAAGATCCAATTTGCGTTTGAGATAGTAAATCTCTGTGTCCATATTAGGCGATTCGAAATGCTTTTCAGGATAACCTGCAATACCTATACAAAAGTCAGTTTTGGCACCATCGATAATATCATCCTCCATATACTTACCATTGTTAAGCGTGACAATTTGCTTCACAAGGTCTTCGGCATATCGGTGACCATTAGGATGTGGATTGAAAAACTTTTCATTAGCTGCTGCATCACCCCTTAATGCTAATACATTTTTGATACCCAAAAAATCGAGGTCTATCAATGCATTTTCAGTTTCTTCCTTACTGAAACCGCCACAGATTAGATGTGGAATTGCTTCTACTTTGTACTTATTCATTAAAGCAGCACATATACCCACCGTACCGGGTCGTTTGCGGATCTCTACACGCTCAAAAGTACCGTCTACACGCTTTTTAAAAACCTGCTCGGCACGATGGTAGGTGACGTTGATAAAAGCAGGATTAAACTCCATCAACGGGTTAAGGTGGGCGTATAAAGACTCAATGCTTTTACCCTTGGTTGGTGGCAAAACTTCAAATGATATAATCGTATCCTTGGCTTCAGCCAGTAGTTCTGTAACTTTCATATAGCTTATCTGTTACAAAAATATAACTAAATAGCGGAATTAGGAAGATGACCGAAAAGTATTGTATGCATGGAACTATAGAAAAATGACATAGCCTCTGCTCTCGCAGAGGCTATGTAGTAACTGCAAGACCAGTAATTGCTTACTCTTTGCAGCTCCGAGGTTTGGCACCAACGTAAAGATAAGCAATTAGGAGTGTTAGATTACATAATTCATCTTGTTGGCCTCAAAAGCGTTGCACCCCATGCAGAAAAACCACCTATCAATGCTCCTATCAGTACCGTCACTGCAATAAAAGAGGCAGTACCTGGCAACCCAAATAATGCGGACATTCTGCCTGATAAAATATGCTCATTCTTCACGTCTATTATCAGCGCATATACGAACCAGTAAAGACCTACCCCTACAAAACCAGACAAAAACGAAACACCAGATTTTTGGGGTAGCAGTATTGCTACAATAAAAGAGGCTGCAACCGGAATCCACCATGGGAAAAAGAAACCTAACCAATAACTAAGGATCGATATAGCAACTACGGATATAAAGAATTTCATTATCATAATTGTTTGCAGTGGCATTTATTATTTTTTACTAACTGATTGTGTGTGCGTTATTTGCGTACTAGACTGAAATGGTGTACTGGGAAGAAACAACAGACGATAATATTTACCATTTACCCAATGCTGTAGATAAGTAGCATAATTAGGGCTACCCGGATTGCCTGACTGGCCACCCGGATATACGCCGTAAGCCTCTATTTCTTTTCCCATCTGCACCACCATGCGCCAAGAAGGCCCATGATTAGATTTCATAGCATTTACAGTATTGCCCCAGCCACCTGTAGCAAGGTCTTTATAGCTAAAGGGTGCAAGTTTGGCAAGGTGTGTAACAGAGGTGCTTTTGGCTTTGTACCACTCCAAACCAATAGTCTTTTGCTGTTTATTGAGGCTATCTACTGTTTCTTGATAGCTGCGCAATACCATATCTCTCAGCACTTCTATCTTAGCTGTACGGCGACTGTCGTAGTATTTAAGTGCAGTATCAGTCAGTATCAGTTGCATAGTACGCTCTTGCAATGGTATGGTATAGTCAGGCACTTTTGAAAATTCATCCTTCCAGATATCAGAATAAAGATTGCGCCACCACAACTGGTAAATTGTAGCAGCAGTGCTATGCTTACTCAAGGTGTAGTTCCAGCTTCTTAATGTGTCTAAATATGGATGACTGATGCTATTACAATAAGAAAGCATCAAAGGTAAAGTTTTGGCAGCCTGTACAGAATATTCATCATTTTGCAGGGCAAACATTTCCTTTATAGATGCACTTCTTAGTGTATCCAGCACCGAATTGATGCGCCATGCTCTCAATTCTGTATAATTACCATTGTACCAATAGGGATAGGTACTATCAGTAACTAACTGATTAGCTGAAGCCAAATAGCCCTGCTTCGGATTGTAAGCATGAGGGTTCTCCAGCATAGGTATCATTTCTTGCCATAGTGCTGCGCTGTCCCACCCATTCATAATAAAACGCCCTTGTTCCTTCCATTTATTCACAAACTGCCCTTGCCCCCACAGAGCAATGTTGCCGTTTCTGTCGGCGTAGATCATATTCTGACCCGGACATTCAAAGTGCAAAATCCCATTTACAAATTCTTCATAATTTTTAGCTCTATTTAACTTGTACACAGCTAATTGCTCATTACTGCCTCTGTGACCAGTCCAGCACATAGCTAACAATCCACGCAGTGATCCTTTTTCATTGAATCTTTCGTCGTACATAACCGGTCCATGTAAAGTGTACTTTACAGAATCATAAAAAGTCGGTTTTCCTTTGATTTTTATCTCCTCTACCCTCACACCAAAAGACACTTTTTTGCCTGAAAACCAATATTTGGCTTTATCGTCCTCTACTGGTTTTATCTGGTAATAATCTTTTACATCTCGATAGTTATTTGTGAGCCCCCACGATATACTATCATTAAAACCTATTACCACTCCCGGAGCGCCAGGTAGCGAAGCACCATATACATTCATATCTGGGGTCTGCAACTGTACCTCATACCACAGGGAGGGCAAGTTGAGTGCCAAGTGTGGGTCATTGCACAGTATAGCAGCTCCACTTGCGGTTCTGCTACCACTTAGTGCCCAGTTATTACTACCCTTTCCTTGTTCTCGCAGTTCACCAAAGTCTGTCGACTCATACTGAGGAAACACCAAACTATCGGGAGGCGCAAGAGGCTGTGTGAGCGAAGCCGCCGGATACACAGTACCCGTCGGTATCACCGGAGCTGCACCTGGTATCTTGTCGGGGTACAACAGTTCAAAATCTTTGGCGGGTATTACCGAGCGCAGGTAAGAAAAAGCAATATCATCTGTCTTACCCGTTAGGTCGTCAGCCATATATTTAAGCAACAAAATACATTTCAAGTTGGTCCATGGCTCTGGCGAAAAACCCATTAGTTTATACTCTAGCGGGAAAGTAGCATAAGAAAGATCTGCAATCCATGCATTTACTCCAGCTGTGTAAGCATCAATCATCGTTTTAGTTTGTTCATTATCCATTGCTGTACGCAATGAATTTTCAGCAGCATAAACCATTCCTTTTCTTCGTTGCTTTCTATCAAAATCAAATGCCGACTGCCCCACGACTTCGCTTACTCTGCCTGCAGCAGCCCTTGTTTGCATATCCATTTGCCACAACCTATGCATAGCGTGTATATACCCTTGTAAAAAGTAGATATCAAAATCATTCCCAGCTCGAATATGTGGTACCATTCTTTCATCCCACCAAATAGTAGCATCGGATGCTTTTAATGACAACCTAATTTGCTTATTTGGCTTTTGCGGTATTGGTTCTGCGTTTGCCCAACAGCCGCTAACAGGATCCAGAAGCCTTCCAATAGCTGGCAGTGCACCCATTGGTTTATCAAGTATATACACAAGTGCAGTGGTTGCAATAAGTACAAACACACCACCCACTAGCCTACCAGTTACATTTTTTTGCTGCTTCATTGTGGAGTTGATTTAGTGTACTTTCCTTTATCGAAACCGGGGTGTGAGATCATTATTCTTGTGGAAATAGTATTTCATAAGTCTTGCCTGGCCTTACAGTGAGTTTATGCCCTCGCAGCCAAGGATTATATATTTTCAGCATCTTATATGAGCTGTTGTTTTCTTTTGCAAACGTGGTAAGATTGGGAATAGTAGCACTTACAGTTACGGTTCTGTACCTAAGAGGTTTATATGCTTCGTGATCTTCTATTATCATCCCGAAACGCTTGGCATTTGTCAGCAAATGTTTAAATGCCAATATGCGAAACACATATCTGTTTGTCTCCTCCGGAAAAATTAGGTCGTAATAATTATTCGACTCCTGAAACTCTGCTTGTTTGGTGAAACCACCCATACCACAGTTGTAAGAAGCTGCTGCGGCTGTCCAGCTTCCAAACTTACTATGGGCCTCCTTAAAATATCTACAAGCAGCATCAGTGGCCTTTACCACATGAAAGCGTTCGTCTACTTCTTCATTAATCTCCAAACCATATCGAGGTCCAGTATCTTTCATAAATTGCCAAAAACTAGCTGCACCCACACCCGACCAAGCATTCTGCTGCAGTGAACTCTCCGCAACACATACATACTTTAGGTCGTCGGGTACGCCATTCGCTTTCAGCCTTTCTTCAATTATTGGAAAATACCTGCCCGACAGTTTAAGAATAAACAACTGCGACCCATGTAAATAAGAATTCACAAGCACTTCACGATCTAGCTTTTCTCGTATCTCCCACTTATCTAGTGGAACTGTTTCACCACAAAAATCAAGTGACACAGGAAGTGAAGGCGCATGCCATTTGTACATAGGTCTGCCCTCTGCCGACATTTCTACGGGTGTAGTGCCAGGGTCTATTTTGCGCGATGCTACCCCTATTACCAGTACTGCACCTATTGCCAACCCGCTCAGGAAATAGACTACAGATTTTTTGTTGCGAATCATTTATTAAAATTAGAACAATTACCCAAAAGGCACTCAGAAACGCCAAAGAAAATTGCCACATTTTTGTTCACATGTATCACAACAAATGACCAACAGAAAGCGAAAAGTTATATCAATGTTACTTGTTGAAACTTATGTAGGAGTGCATAGATGTGCCAGTTCCTTTTTCGTAATAAAAAACTATCTTCGCAAAAATTTTATTCTTACATGAACTTGCACGAATATCAGGCCAAAGAGTTGTTAAAACGCTACAACGTACCCACCCAGGAAGGAATAGCCGTATCCAATGTGGATGATGCGGTCAATGCCTACAAACAAATAGCTGTAGAACACGGCAACAAATTTGCAGTAATTAAAGCTCAAATTCATGCTGGTGGGCGCGGAAAAGGTCGTATGGTAGAAGTACCCGAACAAAGCGGAGTATCTGTAATCAAAAGTGCAGATGATGTAGAAAGGGTTGCTCGTAACATTTTGGGAAATACGCTTGTAACAATTCAAACTGGCGATGCAGGCAAAAAAGTAAGCAAAATCCTAATAGCACAAGATATGTACTATGATGGACCAAGCGAGCGTAAAGAATTCTACCTCAGTATTTTACTAGATCGTGCTACCAAGCAAAATGTTATCATGTACAGTACCGAAGGCGGTATGGACATCGAAACGGTGGCGCACGACACTCCTGAAAAAATATACAGAGAGTGGGTGAAGCCAGGTTTTCCACTACAAGGCTTCCAGGCTCGCAAAATAGCCTTCAATTTTGGACTGAGCGGTACTGCTTTTAAAAACATGGTTAAGTTTGTAACCAACTTGTATGACGCATATGTTGGTCTAGACTGTGCTATGTTAGAAATCAACCCATTATTCAAGAGTGCAGATGACAAAATATTGGCTGTAGACTGTAAAATGAATCTGGATGATAACGCTCTTATGCGTCACCCAGACTTAGCAGATATGCGCGATAAAAGTGAAGAAGACCCAACAGAAGTAGAAGCTGGTGAGTTCAACCTTAATTATGTAAAACTTGATGGTAATGTAGGGTGCATGGTGAACGGTGCCGGACTGGCTATGGCTACTATGGATATGATAAAACTAGCTGGTGGTGAACCTGCTAACTTCCTAGATGTAGGTGGCACTGCAAACGCTCAAACAGTTGAAGCTGGTTTCCGCATAATCATGAAGGATCCAAACGTTAAAGCTATCCTTATCAACATTTTTGGCGGCATAGTTCGTTGCGATCGTGTAGCAGCCGGTGTAATTGAAGCTTACAACAAATTGGGAAACATTCATATCCCAATCATTGTACGTCTACAAGGCACTAATGCCGAAGCTGCAAAAGAACTGATAGAAAACTCAGGTCTTGAGGTGCAAAGCGCAATACTTTTGAGTGAAGCCGCTCATTTGGTACAGAAAGCCGTAAGTGCGAATTAATATTTTCTAAGAATAATATTCTACCCAAAATAGTTGCTCGGATAGAGCAACTATTTTTTTATACAACCTCAATCAGGCATAGTCCATTGCTGCTTTGTTTGAATAACAGGCTTTGGATCGGGATACAACGACAAAAGCGCGTAGACCATAGCTGGCATCAACTGGTGCAAAAGCCTATCGGCAGATGTAGATAAATGCCACTCTAAATCTTGAACAGAAAGTACATATACCATAAAATAAGCTACAAGACAAGTAATGACTAGCAAAAACTGTTTGTTAGGTATCTTCCGCAGCAATAAATGATAGCCTAGGTATATCAAAACAACTACTCTAAGAGTTCCGAATTTATGTATAAAGTTATCTGTGAAGTATGAGTATATCAACTTATACCTATTGAAGTCAAATAACTGCTGGAATGTTTGCAAATTTTGCCCACCTACCATATCATTGGCAGGAGCATAAACAAACTTAAAAAATACAAGTATTATTACAGGCAACGCAGCACCAAACACAATTGGTCTTAACAACCGTTGTTGATGAAACTGCTTGAAATAAAAAACCAAAAACAACAACGAAAGAACCATTCCTTCATTTTTGGTCCACAAACAACACCCAATACAAGCACCAGCAACCCAGTGCCACAACAACTTATGCTCTTGCTGACGCACACTAATTAAAGCCGCCAAGAAGAAAAAAGCTAAAGTTGTATCAGCATACATTGATACACCTCTGGTAATATAAAATGTATCAGACGCAAAATACCAAAGCAATAGTATTGCCAAAATCAAACTCTTGCGAAGAGTCTGGATAAATAAAACAGCCGGAATAAGAATAGCTATCCAAAAACTAAATGCAAAGGATATCACCTCTATACGTACATTACCCAACAACCTATTAAAGAATGCTATAACACTTGGCACAAATAACGGATAATCGGGATGTCCATTTTTGACATTCAATAGCATTTTTTTCCAGTGCAATGGGTCAGATAAATACTTAGCTTGCAAATTCCATATAGCCCATGCGTCCCATTCCCCATACCGTTCAGCCAATGCAATGGAATTACTGGTGAAAGTGGATAAAAAAATGAACAATACCACCATAATCGGTAATATCATCCCTAACTCATCATTCCTGAACTGAATTGCTTGCTTCTTAATAAACCAAAAAAACACTAATAAACTACAGATAGAAAACAGTGCGGTTACTACAAACGGCAAAGCAGTAATCTGTAATGACAGAAAGTAGACCAAACTAACTAAACAAGCAGCAATACCGCTGGCAAAAAGATATAAGGTAATACGTTGCAACTATTTATTTTTAGTAGACAGTATATAAAAGTGACGAGAATCTTGATTTTGCCATAAGATAGTACTGCCATTTTCGCTTAAAGCTTCTGACAAGCTATCCATTTTACTTAAAACAGCAACGGTAAGCACGGTATCATATACTATTTTATCATTCAACGATAATAATCGAGGTGCGAGTAAGTAGCGTATACGAGTTTGAATATCTAAAGGTACTTCTATGGCTGAAAATTCAATATTAGTTCCTTTCGGTAATACATCCACAATATCCGTTACGCTGTTCACATACCAATCTAATTCAGACGGCTTAAAATCTTTCTTGATACTATACTGATATACACAATTTATCAAAGCCAAAACCAGTATAGATATTATGTAAGAAACTTTCATTCTAATTTCGAAGTTACCACTAATGAATTCGCTTGATACTGCAAAGAAAACATACTACGTCACTATCTGGATTTTTTCACTTTTTTACTGACCTTGGCATCAGTAATTTCCAAATCCTCTTTTACGGAAGCAACTACTAATTGATTCATTTTGTCGATTTCTGCAGGGGTAAAATAACGCCATTTACCCACCGGCAAATTATCCATTTGCACATTCATTATCCTCACTCGAGTTAGTGTTATAACCTTATAATCCAAATATTCACACATTCTTCTTATCTGCCTGTTAAGCCCCTGAGTAAGCACTATCCTAAATCTTCTGCTCCCTTCTTGTCTAACAAAACATTTTCGAGTAGTAGTTCCCAAAATTGGCAATCCGTTAGACATTCTTTGCACAAACTCAGTTGTCACAGCCTTGTCCACAGATACAATATATTCTTTCTCATGATTATTGGCAGCTCTGAGTATTTTGTTTACAATATCACCATCATTAGTAAGAATTATTAATCCGTCCGAATCTTTGTCAAGCCTACCTACAGGAAAAATCCGTTTGGGGTGATTGATAAAAGATATAATATTAGTTTTATCTTTCAAATCCGTTGTGCTAGTTACACCCACAGGTTTATTAAATGCTATATATATTGGACGTTTAACAGTAGATTTTATGGGCTCACCATCAATATCTACCCTATCGCCTGCATATACCTTCGCACCTAGCAGCACCAACTCGCCATTTATAGTTACCCTTGCTTGTTCTATCAATTTATCTGCCTCTCTGCGTGAGCAAAAACCAGCAGAACTGATATACTTATTGAGGCTCATACCATCATTATCCATTCTTCAAACAGCCGCTTGTTAAGTGAATTAAAAAATCAAATGGAGTTCGTTTTCAACACAATCCTATCCAAACTTTCCTGTGCTAACGGGTGATAGTTCAGCCTATACTTGTTGTAAATCCTTTTAGCCATTTCCTCCGTTGCAGGCTTTCTCATCATTTCTGAATACAATGGCTCCAGAAACTTTCTTCGTCCAATGGTGCTCAAGAACTTTTCCATAGCTGGATAAGCAGCTGTATAATTATTTCTGATAGACAATAAGTACCACATATCAGCAATCTCACTATTGCCTGTTACAGAAAACTTAAATGCGTTATCTAATAGTTTCATTTGGGCAATTGTAATAGTATCTGGCATACCTCTAAGGAAGTGCAACCATTCATGAGCACTCCAATGCACAAACAATAAGGCCTCTGGTTGGGTACCAGTAAGGAATTTTTTACGCTCTGCATCTACTTTACCAAACAGTTCATTTCCAGCTCTAGGACAGTTTTTAGGTATTCCTGGCCCATAAACCCATTCATCAATATTAAGTTTTTTACGCAATATGGTATCATTCTTTATTAGTCCGGTATCCATAAAGTTCAGAAATGTTTCTGTAGTTATGGTTTTGAAAGCATTGGCGTCAAAATACTTCATCAGAAAACGATCGAACCGATCCCGACCTGCCGCAATTTCTATCATTTTCAAGAAATGACACCCTTTTTCATACGGGATGTCATTCAATCCATCATCAGGGTCCCTACCTTTGAGGTCTAGTTTCAGCCATGTATCTCTATGTTTTGGACCTAGATGGATGACAGTATTCTCAAGGTCTTGATACCCTAATTCCCACAACATATCGGAGTAATTTTCTCCCATTAGTTGTTCCATAATTCGTCGTTCAAAATAATTAGTAAAACCTTCGTTCAGCCAGAAATCATTCCATGTAGCATTTGTAACCAAATTGCCACTCCAACTATGTGCCAATTCATGTGCTACAAGCGACACCAGTGATCTATCGCCTGCAATAACTGAAGGAGTTAGGAAAGTGAGTCTCGGATTCTCCATACCACCTATCGGAAAGCCTGGTGGTAGTACCAATACATCATACCTACCCCATCTGTAATTGCCATATAGCTGTTCTGCGCTACCCACCATTATTCCAACATTCTCAAATTCCCACCGGGCTTTCTCAATCATCCCCCTTTCAGCATATACGCCTGTTCTATCGTCAATTCCCTTAAAAGTAATATCACCCACAGCCAATGCCATCAGGTACGCTGGTATTGGTTGTGTCATTCTGAAATGATAAATTCCAGTATCATTAACCACATCTGTATTTTCAGCACTCATCAGGGCCATTAGCCCTTTGGGTACCGTTACCCGTGCTGTATATGTAAATCTAATTCCAGGGCCATCAGGACAGGGTATCCAAGATCTAGCATAGATCGACTCTGATTGAGTATATAAAAAAGGAAATTTTTTATCGTGCGTTTGCTGAGGTTCTAGCCATTGTAGTGCACGTGCTTTAGCACCTGTTTTGTAGAAAATGGTAACAAAAGTACTGTTTTCCAAAATGGGTATCCTCAGTGCATTACCTAAATACCTAATGGGCGCATCCATGTTGTAGCCTACCATTTTGCCATCTACCTGCACGCTGTCAATGGTCAAATCGTATGTATCCAGCACCAGTTCTTTTTGCTTATGATTGTTATTAATGGTCCATAATGCACTTCCGTATATCTGCTTATGATCCATATCAACCGTAACATCCAAATGCAGGTGTTTTACCTGCACACTGTCTGCATTACTCTGCGTGTGTTCATCAACCCATACTTTAGGATCAACTTTTTTTAAAGTTGATATTTCCCCCTTCTTACGTGAACGACAACTCACCAAAACGAAAGCGAAAAGCAAAAATGTTATTAAGTACCTCAAATTATTCATCCTATTCTTTTTAGTGGAAGGCAATTTAAGTTCAGTTTTCTATCCAATTGAAATCAATGAACTATTTACCAGTAGTATCAACAAAGCACATTATTAATAAAGTAATATTCTTTTGATGTGCAAAATTACGTAAAGCAAATGGTAAAACTAGTTGCGTTAGCTACTATGATACACAATAGGCAACACTATTGTTTTTATACTTACGTAACTTGCAGCTTATATGGCACTAAAAGGCAAAAAAATTATTGTAGCAATTACTGGTAGTATTGCTGCATATAAAATTCCGCATTTTGTACGATTACTAGTGAAAGCCGGTGCAGAAGTACAAATATTGATGACTGCAGCTGCTAAATTGTTTGTAAGTCCACTTTCATTAGCTACAGTATCTGGTCGGCAAACACTAAGTGATGTAACTGACGGCACCACATGGAACAACCATGTTGCACTGGGACTATGGGCAGATGCAATGATTATTGCCCCCTGTAGTGCCAATACTTTAGGCAAACTTGCTAATGGCATCTGCGACAATATAGTAACTGCCGTCTATTTGTCTGCAAGGTGCCCTGTATTTATAGCCCCAGCAATGGACGAAGACATGTGGTTGCATCCTTCGACGAGAAACAACATCAATAAACTACAGGAGTATGGAAATCATATTATCCCTACCGAACACGGAGAGTTAGCAAGTGGTTTAATTGGTCCGGGTAGAATGTCAGAGCCGGAAAACATGATAAAAATACTTTCCGACTTTTATGTATTAACAACCCTACCGCTCGCTGGGCAAAATGCTGTAGTAACTGCGGGCCCTACCTATGAGCGAATAGACCCAGTGAGATTCATAGGGAACTTCTCTACAGGTAAAATGGGTATAGCAATAGCTGAATCCCTAGCAAATGCAGGGGCACGCGTTACATTAATACTAGGTCCAACTCAGCACAAACCGACATCTAATAGTTCAGTTAACGTTATTAATGTTGAAAGTGCTGCTCAGATGTATGATGCTACTATGGCACTAGCTCACGAAGTACAAATAGCTGTGCTTGCCGCTGCAGTAGCCGACTACAAACCATTAGAGTATGCCGACAACAAAATAAAAAAACAAACTGACGACCTCAAAATCTCGCTCACAAAAACTACAGATATATTAGCATCACTAGGCAAAATAAAACAAGACGGACAAACGTTAATAGGGTTTGCGCTGGAAACTGAAAACGAGCAGGAAAATGCCCGCAAAAAACTGGAAGCCAAAAATGCTGATATGATAGTACTAAATTCGCTAAGAGATGAAGGCGCTGGATTTGGTCATGATACCAATAAAGTAACATTACTATTGAAAAATGGCACTATCAACCCATTGCCACTACTTACGAAAAAAGAAGTAGCTAATGCTATAACCGAACACATAATACTGCTAAGAAATGAAGCGAATAATATTTAGCTTATTGATTTTGCTGTTCAATATTCTTGTTACATCAGCACAAGAATTGAACTGCAAGGTGACAATAATGCGCGACAAAATAACAGGTGCAGGCGTAGATCCACAAGTATTTACCAGTATGCAGCAAGCAATTGCAGACTTTGTAAACACTAGAAAATGGACAACAGATGATTATGCAGCAACCGAACGCATTGAGTGTAACATATTCATAAATCTTACTGCCAATAATATAGGTGGCGACCCAAACGGTTTTTCTGGCACTTTCAGCATTCAGGCTTCGCGTCCTGTTTATAATGCATCCTATACCAGCTCAATATTGAATTTTGTAGACAAAGATTTTGCTTTTAAATTCTCTCAGTTCAATCCGCTTAATTTCGATGACAATCGTGTAAATGGCATAGACCCACTCACATCCAATCTTACAGCTGTTGTTGCTTACTATTGCTATTTGGTCTTAGCTATGGACTATGATAGTTTTTCGCCTAGTGGTGGTACTTCTTTACTGAAAAGGGCACAGAATATTGTAAACAATGCTCCAGATGGCAAAGGAGTAAGTGGCTGGAAACCTGTAGAAAATAACCGAAACAGATACTGGCTTGTAGACCAAATGCTGAATCAAAGATTTCAGGATGTACGCAATTTCTGGTACAGCATGCACCGCGAAGGGCTAGATAGCATGTATATCAAACCCAATGAAGCACGAGGCAGAATACTCACCGGCATAAAAAAACTATATCAGGTTAACAGGGAAAATCCAAGCTCTATCCTGATGCAGTTCTTGTTTAACGCCAAAAGCGATGAAATTATGAAACTTCTTGAAATGACACCTCGCTCAGAAAGGCAACAATTTATCACCCTATTGGCGGTGCTTGATGTGCCCAATTCAGCTAAGTACAACGCACTTAAATAAACCATATCAGGCAAAACTTTACTTACTCCACAACTTTAGATTTAATGCTGCCCAATACATATCGCATATCCCTTCTATTACTTTATTGTAGTTTCTTAGCCATCTCCTGCAAAATGCCTGCGAAAAAAGAAACGCACATAGCGCCCGATGTAATGGCAGAATTGATGGTAGACATACAAATGGCAGAAACCTATAGCACTATGGTAAAAGATAGTGTGCACACCAATGGCAAAAAAAATCCCGATTCTTTAGCTGCTTTCTACAAAGACATCCTTGCTCACCACAATATTACTATGGAACAGTTCAGTAAAAGTCTGGAGTGGTACAAATCGCACCCCAACGAGATGGATACCCTGTATAACGATATGATACCCATACTTACTGAGATTCAATAGATGCCACTGCAATATTCAGATTGCGACATTAGTTAAACCGTGGGCAGGTATAACTGCGTTTAAGATTTTGTTTATTCCTTCCATATACTCCCTGATAAATAAGGGAAAATTCAAGTGCACCGTACGATGAGTTATAAGGAGCTAATGAAGACATAGTCATATCATAACTTGCCATAAACTGCACCCCACCTACTTGCACGCCTACAGTACCTATTGCAGCATCAGTAAGACGATAATACAACCCCAAAATCAACTCTATCGGAGTAGCTCCTAATGACGAGCTACTCAATATAGTTCTAAACTGAGAACCAGTTACAATTTCAGTTGCTCCATTCTGCGTAGTATAATACATTGAAGGATTCACAATAAGTACAGGTCCCGTGCGAAGTAGCACATCTAGGCTAGCAGCCGGACGCAAGCCTACCTCATTTATACCATTGTCATAAAAACTCTCTATTGGCCTATTGATATTCACTGCACCCCCTCCTAACTTCACAAATACATTTTCAGAAGGAAACCAAGAAAAATTAGCTCCAGCTCCTACGGTATAATAGCTTGTTCTTAATATCCCAACCTGTTCACTATTAGGAAGGTTAGTATTGAATGCGAATCCATCCCACTGATTATCAAAGGTTAATAAGTCATAATTCACACTCCTAGAAACCGTGGCTGCTGACATACCCAACGACACCATGAATGTATTGCTGAGTTGCAAATGATATGCGATATTACCCTGAAACTGCATTAAACTCAATCTACCGTCACCTGATTTGTCGTTGTATAAAGAAAGACCCAAACCTAACCAATTATTGTGGTCATTGTCTTTGTTTCCGCCTATCTTAAAATCACCCCAACCAGAAAAAGTATTGTAGGGTACAGGTAGTGCAGACCATTGATTACGATAATTAAGTCCAATTCTGAAATCATTATCTGGCATCATTCCTGTATTCGCAGGAGTGATAAGAGTGGGTGCATTGTAATACTGAGAAAAATGTATACTCTGAGCATTTACGCCCAGACAAGTAAATACAAATAGCAAACCCGAAACGAATAAACTCCTTATTATCATCGCAGCAATGTAATATTTCCTTTCAATAATTTGGTTGTTCCATCTATAAAACTCACGTTCAGTACATATCCATAAGCTTCTAACGGTTGTGGTTGTCCGTTAAAAGTACCATCCCAACCTACATCTTGACTGTTTGATTCAAACACTAACTGTCCCCACCTGTTATATATCTTTAGATTCATGGTTTTTATTGCAGCCCCTCTGACAAATAATATGTCGTTTTTACCATCACCATTAGGACTGAACCCTGTTGGTAATCCAACCAACGGTAAAACCTCTGAAGGTACTGTTTTGCATGCTATACTTGGACAATTACTGTTGTTATAAGCGGTGAGACAAACCTTGTAGTTTCCAGTTTTATTGTATTGGTGAACTGGATTTACATCTGTACTTCGGGTATCATCACCGAAATCCCACACATATCTGGTAGCATTAATCGACTGATTGGTGAAGGTTGTGGGTATATTGGGCTCTGGGCTCAATGGAGCAAATGTAAAGTTAGCGACTGGCGTAGGCAATATTGTAATGACGTGCTGCATGGTATCTGCACCATTACATGCACCAGGATTCTGAGCAACAAAAGTGACTGTGTAAGTACCAACAGATAAATAAGTATGTGGTGGCAACGGTGCTGTTGAAGTTACAGTATCACCAAAATCCCAAAAATATCCAGTAGCATTCAAGCTACCCCCTGTAGGCACAAAAGATTGCCCAAGACACAAAGAATCGGGAATATCAAACCCCGCGGCTACTCTAAGGCTGGTTATCCTAATAGTTTGTTGCACAGTATCAGGGCGTTTGCAAGCGTCAGGATGATCCATAATAAGCAATACTGTATAGGTACCTGTATCTGGGTAATTATGGGGCGGTGGCGTAGTACCGGTAAATGATGTACCATCCCCAAACCACCATACATATGACGGAGCTCCTCCTGTAGTAATATTAGTAGTCGAAGTGTTGGTGAACTCAGCTATATACGGGTCACAGCTTTCAGTAATCACATAAGTGAATGAAGGATCGATCTTGTTAGTATCTACATTGATAATGATATAAGCCGTATCATCTGTTCTGAAGCAAGCATTAGAATTCGATGACGTCAGTGTTACTGTATAAGTACCACCTGCAGTAAAAGTATGTGTGGGCGCAAAAGTGGTTACTGGTGCACTACCATCACCAAAATTCCAAACATAGGACAATCCATTTGTTGTAGCATTAAAAAAGTTGACAGTAAGTGGAGCACAACCAGATGTAGTAGGACCTGCAGTGATATTAACGTCAACAGGACCAATATTGAAAGCAATTTTTAGACCTGCCTGATTACAGTTTACCGTTGAACCATTGACAGGTGCCCATACACCAGGAGTAGTGGGAAAAGGAACTCCACCTGAACCACCACAATTTGCACATATTCCCTGGTATACTACACCTTTTTTATCAAACCTACTAGTTCCTCCATCGACATGCTCCCCTCCACTTGCCAAATTTCTGCCATAAAAAGTAGCATATTTAAGTGTGGTCATTCCTGGCCCCAATACTATAAAATAAAAATCAAAACCATCGGTTGTGGCCTGGTGTGCTGGCTCTGCTGGCGGTGATGCAGGAATGGGCATACCAGTGCAAGTACCGGTTGTAGTTAGCCCCACTAGACCTGGAGTACCCGCCATTATATTCCCCCCCCAACCAGACACATATACATTCTCACAGGTATCTACCAGAAAAGCAACTGGTGAAATATTGGTAACAGCCGGATTGCCTGAACCGTATACAGTAGAAATAAGATTCGTGGTTAAAGAACTATCTAATTTTATTATAAACTGTGTGGAATTGGCATTAGTATAAACACCGGTTGTAACAGGAAATGCACCACCCAAAGACAACCCCATAGCATATACATTACCATTGTAATCTACCTGTATACCATACACCTGATCATAGTTGGATGTACCTATAAACGTTCCTCTCTGTATATTATAGGGAGGGCTATTCCTGAATTTCAGTATATAACCATCGGCAGAATCACCCATATATGTGGGTTGCCATCCTCCTGCCCCTACTGGTAAATTTGTGCTATTTGTCCCACCTGCTACATATACAGAAGTCTGGGTTGGGTTGAATGCCAATACATACCCGGCATCATCGCCAATACCATCAATATAAGTGCTCCACATCAAAGTGCTCATGGTAGGATTGAGTTTGAAAACGACCCCCGATTGCAATCCAGTTCTTGTACTTGATACTGCTGTTGGCGTAACTGGAAAATCAAACGACTGAGTGCATCCAGCTACATAAATGTTACCTAAATTGTCTACTTGTACCTCACTTCTAGCATCATCACCATAATTATATTTCAAATGGCTGTGTACAAACAACGTGGAATCGTCGTTCAAACCATCATCAAGCGATCCGCCTAAAAAGGTGGATGCTAGTAATGCGGTACCAGTAGGATTTAATTTTGTAACCAAAATATCCCATAATGCATTTTTGGAAGGCTGCACTACTCCTCCGGTTACAGGATAGTTGGGCGATAATGTTCTGCCTGCTATTACCAAATTGCCATCAGCATCTACTATCATGCTATGCGGACGCTCGTTATTCACCCCACCTATATAGGTAGCGTAAACACGTGATGTTCCATCTGGAGTCAACTTCATTATAGCAAGATCAGAGGCAAAGTTGAGACCACCAGGACCTTGACCACCACCCCACACTATCTGAAACGCGCCGGTACTAACAGGAAATGCTCCAACAGTGAGACAGTTAACAATTCCACCCATATAAAAACTACCAATATTATCATATGTAGCTGTAAAGCCCCAATTGTCGGCAGTAGAACCAGTAAAGGAAGCCCAAAGCGTTAGCGGATCAATTATCAACATTTTTGTATGATCATATCCTTGAGGCATATCGAATGTCAGTACGTTCTTTTTGAGATTATAGTTACACACTACTTCTACTTTTTCCTGATTGATGTATTGATAAACATAGGGTTTCATTTCAGTGACATGCCCAACAGATGTTGAGATCACCAAATTTCCTTTTTCATTTACCGAAATTTTATCCTGTCCATCAAATCTCAAACAAATTTTAGTAGCATCTGCTTCTGGCTTTACAAAAAATTCATACACCAAACCTGTTCCTTCTGATGACACATGCATGTCTACTCCTTTGTATACTTCATTATACTCCAATCCTAAATAAGGATGTATCCCACTTTTCCATTGATTGGGGTCGTTACCAATAAAGTAATTATAATAAGTTTTTTGCTCTTTCACTCCCTTGATATTTGGTGTATTGGCACCAACTAAAGTCATTTTGTAAGTATGAAATCGCATTATGGGATTCTCTTTTATGAGTCCATGCTGAAAAGAATCAAGTTTTTCAGCATTCGACGCATCGCTTAGCACATATCTGAAACCATCATTTTCCAGAAACATTTCACCGGCTATAGTTTTCGCTTTGAACTTAACCCAATCACCCCATTGGCCTTTGTTTTCAATAAACTCTGTAGGAGCAGACTGAGCAAAAGACACAGAAGAAATAAGATAAAGTATGCAGAATAGAAGTATATAGTGCCTTTTCATTACAATAATTTATAATTTCGATAGTAAATTTAACCTTTTCCTACTAAAGACAGAAAAAAAAATAAAATAGTGGGCAAAAGTTAAAATTATATTATCGAAAACCAAGCATCAGTAGATCCAAATACCGTTCAATTGAAAAAACAACTTGTTTGCCTGGACTTTAACTACTAACCTATTCAATGAATAGTCGTATTAGGGCAAAGTATGGTAGAGTTCATGGCAAATCCCGATGACAATCATTAACGAGATATTGTTTTTGAAGAACTTGTTGGGATTGTCAGTTAACTATTTTATCTGCACAACAGCTACTTGCAAATGCATCTGGTTTTGCTTTGAAAGCATAACCCATTCCAAGAATATAACCCATAGCCTCTCTTAATGCTTCATTACTTTTGAATTGCGGATTGGTATTGATGTCGGCGTGCACTTCCATGTCTACATTGTATTGGTTAAACAAATCGCAGAGAGAGTAAGCAACTTCAATACTTTTTGCAACCTCAACTAGCATTCTCTCTTTTATGTTGTATTTAACAGTAGTACGCTCGTGACTGATGAACATAAAGCCTCCTCGTTTTTCTCTCAAAAACACGATGACAGTAGCAAATTCGGTCTCAGCACCGTGCACCTGAGAATCTGTCCCTATACATATTTTAAGGCGATGACCAGCACTTGTTTCTCGTATTATAGCATCTTCTACTGCAGAATGTACGGGTACTTTTAGAAGTTCTCCACTAAATTTCCTCCAAAGCATATCTAGTAGTATTTTGTTATACTAAAGATACCCACATTTATATTACCAAAACATTACCTTAAAATCAGCCCAATATGAAATACACAGTTTATCAACATTTAAAATTTGGATTATCTACAAACAAAAAAGAGTTATTCAAATGAATAACTCTTAAAACAAAGAAATCAAAGAGTAAATCTAATTGGCGCATACCAACAATGCCTGCCAAGCCTTATCAATATCTCCAGATTCTATCAATGTTTTGGCATATCGGTGCAAGCCTTCATTGCGAGCCATTAAGTCATTTTTATATAAGTCTAACAACCCCTTTACTCGTTTATCATTTAGATCTTCGCGTTTAGGGATAGCCGAACAGTTACCCAATATACCCAAGTGATTGCCAGAAAGTACTTTACTCATGCGCACATGCTCTGGCAATGCATCAATTCCAATTCCTAACGAAGCATTAGGTTTTGGCACCTCAAAAACCGCAGCTCCAGATGCCCTACAATAATAATCGGCACCCATCCGTGCTACCAAATCTATTTTATTGGGGTCAATTTTGCCTGCAGCATCCAGTATGTTATCGTCTATGTGCATACACACCACCTCGCATATTACTAGATTGCCAGCACCGCCCTCGACTCCTGTTTCTACCACTTGTAATACTTTACATTCCAGTTGCACCGGCGATTCTTTTACCCTGAATGGCTTGACCATCTCTGAAGCTAAAGGGGTAAAACCTGCTTTCAAAAACTCATCTACACCCTTTGGATATTCACAACTGGCTAGGTTCATTTGCTGTACCATATCATAGTTCACCATGTTAATTACCACTTCCTTATTGGCATACACATTTTCTAGAGTGTGCTTGACTGTATTATCTCTCACTCGACGGGCAGGCGAAAAAATAAGTATTGGTGGCTTGGCACCAAAAACATTAAAAAAACTAAATGGCGACAAATTTGATACACCTTCGTTATCGATCGTGCTTGCAAAACATATAGGACGTGGTGCTACCGCTCCCAGCAAATAACCATGCAGCATTGCTGTCTTTATCTCTCCAGGTATTATCTTCATATTGAAATTTTTTTATTTAAACGGGGTAAGAAAAATGTTACCAAATGTATAGTATGCACCTCACAAAAACAAAAGCGGACTACTGTGTCATTCACCAGTGGTCCGCTGCAAAAACTATACGCTCAACTATTATATTAGGCTCACACTACGATCTACAAATTCTGTAAGATCGGCACCTGTCAGCAACCCTTGCGACAGCATAGCTAAATCGAAGGCTTGTTTTGCAAGTTTGGTTTGCGATGTAGCATCGTCAGTATCCAAAATACGGCTCACAAGTTTATGATTGCTATTAATACTCACGTTGTAAGTATCAGGCATTGAACCATAAAAGCTCATTCCTCCGCCCAATGCAGCCATATCTTTCATCCTACGCATAAACTCATCCATTGTCACTGTTACTGGCAACTCATCAGGCCCTAATGCCTCAACTTTTACATTCATGTTAGGTTTGCTAATAGCCTGTTCAAAAATTGATTTCACACTATTTTGCTGCTCTTCGCTTAGTACTGATTCTATTTTTTCGTCCTTAGCAATTAGTTTATCAGCCACATCAGCGTCTACACGCTTCATACTAGTTTTTTCTAGCTTACGCTCTAATGTATGTACAAAATGACTATCGATAGGAGAGTTCAGCAACAAAACATCATACCCCTTGCGATTAGCACTTTGTATAAATGAATCTTGCTTCGCTGGATCGGTGGTGTACAGATAAACTGTTGTACCATCTTTATCAGTCTGTAAAACTGAAGCTTTCTCTTTGTATTCACTAAGTGTGAAATACTCATTGTTTGTATTGCCAAGCAAAGCAAAATCTTTTGCCCTGTCATAAAACTTCTCCTCGCTTATCATGCCATACTTTACAAACATGCCTATATCGCTCCACTTTTCTTCATACGATTTACGATCGTTTTTGAAGAGCTCTGCCAACTTGTCTGCAACTTTTTTGCTGATATGGCTGTTTATCTTTTTCACATTGCTATCTGCCTGCAGAAAGCTGCGCGATACATTCAGCGGAATGTCTGGAGAATCTATAACACCGTGCAACAGCATCAGGAAGTCTGGCACGATATCCTTAACCTCGTCTGTGATAAATACCTGACGAGAGAATAGTTTGATTTTATTGCGCTGCAACTCGAATTCATTCTTCACCTTAGGGAAATACAACACCCCTGTAAGTGTAAATGGATAATCTACATTGAGATGTATCCAGAATAGTGGTTCCTCACTCATTGGGTACAACTCACGATAAAAATTGAGGTAATCCTCATCTGTCAACTCGCTCGGTGACTTTGTCCATATCGGCGCTGTATTGTTTACTATATTTTCAACCTCTACATTTTCATGTTTTGGTTTTCCTTCTTCGTCCTCACCAGTTTCTACATATTCGCTCTTCGTTCCAAACTTAATAGGTACTGGCAAGAAACGGCAATACTTATCCAATATGCCCTGCAACTTGTATTTGTCCAGAAACTCTTCTGAGTCTGCATTTACATGCAAAATAATGCTAGTACCACGCTCTGTTCTATTTCCTTCTGTAATTTCGAACTCGGTACTGCCATCACATATCCAGCGTGCAGGTTGCGCTCCATCCTGATAGCTGAGTGTCTGAATCTCTACCTGGTCAGCAACCATAAATGCGGAGTAAAAACCCAAACCAAACTTACCTATCAGCTCATTTGCATCCTTGGCATCCTTAAACTTTTCTACAAATTCTTCTGCACCCGAAAACGCAATTTGATTGATATATTTTTTGATTTCTTCGGCAGTCATACCTAAACCATTGTCAGATATAGTAATGGTTTTGGCATCTTTATCAAATGCTACTTCCACCCTAGGCTCACCTAGCTGCCCATTGTACTGCCCTAGCGATGACAAACGTTTGATTTTCTGCACCGCATCTACTGCATTTGATGTCAGCTCGCGCAGAAATATCTCATTGTCTGAGTAAAGGAATTTTTTGATAATTGGGAATATGTTCTCCGTGTGAATCGAGATACTACCTTTTTCCTGCATATATTAATAATTTATGTGGTTTAGTGAATAGCTTACAATATGCATTCCAAACTCAAAAAATTGACAAAATGACAGGAAAAATTATCGCTCACCGTATTCACGGTTTTTTTTCTAGCTCACTCACTAACCTATTTTCTAATTCCAACACCAGCGTTTCGTTGGTCTTAACGTTGAACTGTGCAGTATACAAGCGTATCAATGCCTGCACATATGCATTTTCAGCTTCTCTAGACTCTAACGTTGTACCTACTCCTACCCTGAATCGGGCAAGTTGCACATCCAAATTTTCTTTGGCGTATTGCAGGTTTTCATTTGCCAAATTGTATGCTGCCACTGCCAGCGAATAATTCCGCCATGCAGTACGGTATTGTCTGCCTACTACAGTATGCTGGCGGTCAAAAACAAGCTCCTCTCTTATAGCCTGCAACGATGCCACCTTAGCCTGCCTGCGAATATTACCTCCCTGAAACACAGGAACACCTAGGTTAATGCTGCCATTAGCACCATAGCTCTGGCTGAACAATGCAAATCCAGTAGCGCTTGTATTTCTATTATACACATACCCGCCAGAAAGTGCCACCGTAGGCAACCGGAAACTCTTGGCTATGTCTGCATTGATATGGGCTATATCTGCACTGCGTCTGAATGCTGCCAATGACAGATTAACGTCGCGCAACCTTTCTTTATCTAATGGCTGCAAATGTGTGTTCAGCATCAAGCTATCGTCTACTACATAAAGTTTATCTTGGTTTTCGCCCATTAGCACACTCATGGAGTCACACGCCTGCGCAAATGACGAAAGATAATTGAGCGAGTCTGCCTGACGGGCATTATAATCTACTCTAGCCTGCAGATAATCTACCTTGGCTCCTGCACCAGTGCGGTACTTCAGCTCTGCTAGTTGCATTCTTACTGCAGCCAGGTGCAGCGCCGTATCTATTGCTATCAGTTGTTTCTGCTGCAGTACCACCGTTGCATACATTTGTATAATGCGCGACACAGCCGATTGCATTTGCACCTTCTGCTGTATGCTGCTCAGCGCCTCTAGCTGTGTCAATTGTTTTTTTACAAGAAACATTCTACCACCATCATATATGGTCCAGTTTACGATTATATTGGGGTTAATGTTAGTATTTACAGCATTGGGGTTGTTTTGCTCCGATCCGTTTGCTAGGTCACTTTGTACATTTTGTCTGCTTTGGCTACCAGATAACCCTGCATTGATGTTAGGCAAGAAACCTGCATTGCCATAGGTGTTGTTCGCGGCAGCTTGTTGTTGCGCTGTTGCTGCTATTGCCACATCATAGTTGTGCTGCAGTGTACGGCTTATTGCATCTTGCAACGTTAATCGCTCTTGTGCGCTGGCACTACCTCCTACCAATAAAACAAGGGCTAATATGTACTTTATCATGATGTTATACTTTGTGCAAAATAATATGCCGTATTTATGATACACTTTTATAATACTACCGCTCAAGTTTATCATCAAATACACCACTACTGCACACTCCAAAAGTGAACATTATAGCCCGAAAAAGCAAATAAGTACTAACAATATAGCCTTCAACAAGCATAATTTTAACAAGATGTACATACATCCATCGCCGCAACTTTCACCCATCCAAACCAATATCAACACTTCCCCCAAAATTGTAAACCAAAAAATAATAACCAATTGTCACTTTTATTACAGCCTTGTCATAATATTGACCCACAATTTACACAATACCTCACAATGCTCAGAAACTTACTCACCGCCATAGCCATTAGCGTATCGCTCACCAGCATCGCCCAGCACGACCCTATTCATATCAACCTAAAGGAAAATCCTGTTCTTTTTCACCAGACAGCCGCTGAATACAGAGCGCTATGTTATCAGGCTTTCAACCTCGCTACCCTTAGGGTAAAGGAACTACCCAAAAAAGAATTTAAGAAAAACAAACTCGCTATTATCACAGATATTGATGAAACCATACTAGACAACAGCTATAGCGAAGCACAACTAATAAAAGAAGGCAGAAGTTACAGCAGCGAGTCTTGGCTAGAATGGACCAACAAATCTGCGGCAACTCCTGTACCCGGAGCCAAAGACTTTTTACAGTATGCCGCTTCTCGTGGAATTGAGATATTCTATATCAGTAACCGCAAAACGATAGAAGTAAACAGTACTATTATTAATCTCAAAAAATACAACCTCCCTTTTGCCGATACTGCACACATGCTTTTCAAGGCAAAAGAAGACACTAAAAAAGCAAGAAGACAACAGGTAATGAGCGAATATAAAGTAGTACTGCTTATGGGCGACAACCTCAACGACTTTTCCGAGGTTTTCGAATCTGGCAACATAGAGGCTCGTTTCACACTCACCGATGCGGCCAAAGATGATTGGGGGCGTAAATTTATAGTTATCCCTAACTGTATCTATGGTGAGTGGGAATCTGCGATCTACAACTATCAGAAAAACCTACCCGCAGGCCAAAAACAAAATATCAGATTCAACACGCTCAAAGGTCATTGATATTTACTACTACATTTGCAGGAACATTTAGCCCATGCCCCTGCTTAAACAATGGAATATTGGCACCAGTGGCACAGCAGCCATCTGGCAGATAGAGGAGCCCGAACTGTTCTTTGCTGAGCATACTGGGCTCAGCCCCGATATTAAAAACGACCGCAGACGCACAGAGCATCTTGCCAGCCGCTTTTTGCTGCGCCACATTATGCCTCAGTTCCCGCTTCACCTCATCACAAAGGACTACACCAACAAACCCTACCTCAGCAATCAGCTCTGCTTTTTCTCCATATCTCACTCTTGGCCATATATTGCCGTTATAATAGATACCCTCCACGAGACTGGTATCGACATCCAAACCTACCACCCTCGCATCACAGAAATCCGCCACAAGTTTCTTTCTCCTACCGAGCAATTACTTACAGGCAACGATCCTCAACTAATCACACTTGCATGGTGTGCCAAGGAGTCTGTATACAAATGGTATGGCAACAGAAAAGTAGATTTTATTGCACATTTACCGATTACTTCCCTCGACCTTTATACTCCAAAGATGAACATGTATATTAATTTTAATATAAATGAGCTCAGCAGTAAAATACTGCTCCACAACATCATTACTACTGATTTTGCGTGTTCTTACATCTCAGACATCGGTTAATACCACACCTTTGTACATTTTAAATTATTTTACAATGTTTACTTTTTTGGAAATTTTTCAATTTTTTCTGCATTTTTTATGAAAATAAACTAGATTTGCGTAAAATATAATATCATGTCATCACTACGTTTTCAGGCCTTACAGGCACTAGCAGCCGGAGAAGAGAAAAAAATCTCTGGCTACACCGAAAAGAAAATAACTACCATGTTTGGTAGCAACGTATTCAATGGACGCACCATGCGCGAGTATCTGAGCGATGAAGCATACAAAAGCCTCATGAACTCAGCCAAAACTGGCACCAAAATAGACCGCCGCATGGCCGACCAAGTTGCTGCCGGCATGAAAGCGTGGTCTGAAGAGCGTGGCGTTACCCATTTCACACACTGGTTTCAGCCACTAACCGGCACCACTGCCGAAAAACATGATTCTTTCTTCACTATCAAAAGCGATGGCACTGCCATTGAGCTTTTTGATGGTGATGCACTAATACAGCAAGAACCAGATGCTAGTAGCTTCCCCAACGGTGGTATCCGTGCCACTTTCGAGGCTCGTGGCTATACAGCTTGGGATCCTTCTTCACCAGCATTCATCATGGAGGCTGGCTCCGGGAAAACCCTTTGCATCCCTACCATTTTTATAGCGTACAATGGCGAGTCGCTCGACTACAAAGCACCATTGCTAAAATCTATTGGTGCGCTCGACAAAGCAGCAGTGGATGTCTGCCATTACTTTGACAAAAACGTTAGTAAAGTATTCGCTACGCTCGGTTGGGAGCAAGAGTACTTTGTCATTGATGCCACCCTTGCCAATGCTCGCCCCGATCTTATGATGTGCGGCCGCACACTGCTAGGTCACAGCCCAGCCAAAGGACAACAGCTCGAAGACCATTACTTTGGCTCTATTCCAGAACGTGTATTCGCATTCATGCAAGATTTCGAACAAGAATCATACAAACTTGGCATCCCACTGCGCACTCGACACAATGAGGTAGCGCCATGCCAGTTTGAATGTGCACCCATTTTCGAAGAGATAAACATAGCCGTAGACCACAACACACTACTTATGGATGTTATGGCCAAAGTAGCCAAACGTCATAAACTAGTAGCGCTGCTACACGAAAAACCATTTGCTGGCGTAAATGGCTCAGGCAAACACAACAACTGGAGCTTAGCAACTGATACTGGTGTCAACCTGCTTTCACCTGGCAAAACACCACGTACAAACCTAATGTTCCTTACATTTTTTGTGAACGCAATCAAGGCTGTACACGACTATGCTGATCTGTTGCGCGGCGCTATAGCATCAGCCAATAACGACCATCGCTTGGGTGCCAATGAAGCCCCCCCAGCTATTATGTCAGTATACATAGGCAAGTACCTTACAGAAGTGCTCAACGAGGTAGAATCAAGAGTAAAAGAAAAGTTCAGCGAACAGGACGAGGTGATACTCAAACTAGACATACATAAGCAGATACCCGAACTGCTCATGGACAATACCGATCGTAACCGCACGAGTCCTTTTGCCTTTACTGGCAACAAGTTCGAGTTTAGAGCTGTAGGATCTTCTGCCAACTGTGGCTCACCTATGGTAGTACTGAACACTATAATGGCAGAAACCCTCAAAAAATTCAAAACAGAGGTAGATGCACTTATCGAAAAAGGAGAGAAAAAAGAAATCGCAGTACTACAAATACTAAGAGCCTACATCTCCGATTCTAAGAAAATCCGCTTCGAAGGCGATAACTATAGCGAAGAATGGGCTGAAGAAGCTAAACGCCGTGGACTCAACAACTTCAAAACCACTCCAGAAGCACTAGATGCTTATGTCACCGAAAGCTCTAAAGAGTTGTTCTACTCTAATGGCATTTTCACAAAACGCGAACTAGAGGCACGCCACGAAATAATGCTGGAAGACTACGTAAAAAAAGTACAGATCGAAGCACGCATCATAGGCTACATAGCTACCAACAATATCTTACCTGCTGCTATCAATTACCAAAACACACTGATAGAAAACATTAAAGGACTAAAAGATATTGGTCTTCCAGAATCAGCCTATGCAGCACAACTAAATTTGGCACGTATCATAAGCGACCATATCCAGAATATCAATAATAACGTTGAAGCGATGATAGAGGCCCGCAAACGTGCCAACAACAACCCCGACATGCACCATCGCGCACTTATGTATTGCCACGAGGTAAAAATATTCTTCGACAAAATCCGTTATCATGCAGACAAACTGGAACTGATAGTAGATGATAAACTATGGCCTCTTCCAAAGTATAGAGAGCTCCTCTACCTCAGATAATAAACTAGTTGCCAAATTCTAGACCTCACAAACACATAATGCCACCAATCTTTGTGGCATTATGTGTTTGTGAAAAAGCAAACCCTATCAATCATACACTCTAATGCAACTACAGGAATATGGCATGTTTTTATAACTAAATCGATATTACTACTCAATTTTCACCATATTTTGCCTGATTTGAAAGCTCATGTGGAGCCAGTTTTTTCATTAACCGATGCGTAATTAGATTGACCCTGATTGAAACAACCATAAGATTGTATCTTACAAAAATAGTTCGACTATGTAACAGTAGCACAACAGATCGTGACTCTGTTTGTCTGGATACGAATTCAATTCAGACCAACCACAATCATTATAAGGCCTTGTAAATTAATGATTTATAAGTCGCTTTTTACTTTAGGGAAGAATTCGCAATTGGCAGTTAATTACACTTTGAAATTTTTCGTTCACCCTCCTAATCAACGTTTAATTTTGGTGGAATTAAAATGATGAAATTTCACACATAAAATATGATAGGTTTACTATTGCGCTTCACAAATTTTTATATCTTCGCCAAACAAAAGTATTCTCATGAAAAAAATTTTTGTTCCGCTGTTCGTTGCTATGACTGCGGTGTCTGTGTCAACTGACGCACAAACCGAAAAAGGCAAACCAGCGCCTGCCGTAAACAAAGTATCTGTTCCGGTCAACAAAACCCCTGTGCCAGTAGCTAGACCCGTAGCACCTGTTGCTAAACCAGCCCCACAGGTTGTGAAACCAGCCCCACAAATTCCCGTAGCAAAACCAGCTCCTGCACCAGCAATAGCAAAACCAGTTGCTCCGGCTCCAAAACCTGCGGCTCCTGCTATTGCAAAACCAGTTGCCCCGGCGCCCAAACCAGTTGCTGCGCCTGCACCAAAACCGGTACCTGTTGCCGCGCCAGCTAAGCCTGTTGCTGCTCCAGCTGCAAAAGCTAATGTAAAACCAGCTGCACCAAAAACAACCATAGCCAAGGTACCGACAAACAAAAAAGCTACAAAAACTACAAAAACTGTAAAACCTAAAACGCCTGTGGCCAGTCCAGTTTCTGAGCCCGTTGCAGCACCTGCCAATAATTATACTGCTCCTTCTCAAAACACTGTTCCATCTGTACGCCAAGAGAGACAAGACGTACGTAGCACAGTAAATGAAAACAGAGAATACAAAAGGTACAACAACAGTGATAACGAAGATGGTGTAGATGCATACCACAAAGCTGCTCCTTACTACAAACACTGGAGATACAAAACAAGGCGTTACTTCAAGTACAAGTACATGAAAGAGCATTGCAGTAGCCCAATGGAAAATTAATTGTTTACTGAAATACAAAATATAACTACAAAAGCCTCAGGTACTTTGCCTGAGGCTTTTATGATTGTATGTACTCCTTAAAGTATCACCCTAATTTCACCATTAATTATTGTTAAATCGAACCTATGCGGAGAACGTTTAATTGCACAATAGGTATACATTTGAGGTCAATATTTCAACGCTACATTACAAAATGATCATTACAATAATAGTAGTTGCCATTACAGCAGCAATATCAATCACAGGCTTCAGTAACGAGGCGCTGATCAACAAGTTGATTTTATGGCCGAGAATTATGCATTCACCTACAGAGTATTACCGGTTACTAACTTCAGGTTTTATTCATGCCGACTGGAATCATTTGTTATTCAATATGATGACATTATATTTTATGGGTGGCGTGGCCGAGAATGTGCTGGGTAGTGGCTTCATTACCCTATATGCTACCGGTATTATTGTGGCATCTCTACCTTCATTTCTGAAAAACAAAAACAATAGTTATTATAGATCCCTGGGTGCATCTGGCGGCGTAGCGTCTATTATATTCTTCTTCATTTATTTTTACCCTTGGGGCAAAATAAGTATAATGTTTATTCCCATTGGCATACCTGCAATTCTATTTGGAGCATTATACCTGATGTACGAAGCGTATATGTCTAAAAGAGGACAGGGTAACGTGAACCATGATGCGCACTTTTGGGGTTCGGTATATGGTTTGGTATATGCCATGATTATCGACCCTACTCATGGTTTAAGTTTTTTAAACGCAATTTCTAATCCACAGTTTTAAACAGGCCAAACTAACCTATTTCTACCCTTCTCTTAAATTTCAGCAACAATTACTTCAATCACGCTGGTAGTAGTGGACTTTATTTTACATCTCTCATCAAGCCTCATACCTACAACCCACAGTATCCTCTTGCCAGACTCTAAGATTCTGAGTTGCTCTTTTTTATGTAATGGTACTTTATTATCTATCAACAACTTACTAACTTTTTTCTTTTTCATATTCATACCCAATGGATATAAATAATCTCCAATAC
>CAMDNC010000004.1 GCA_945902755.1 Flavipsychrobacter stenotrophus | reverse complement strand
TAGAGATAAGGGAAATTGTAGTGCTTCTCTTTGGCTCTCTTTTTCATTTCGGTCATATTGTCTTCTGGTACTGCTTCGGCATCGTTTGAGCTTATGGCTAGTACCGGATACCCCAGCGCTTTGTAAGTCGTATTCATATCATTGAGCCTTTGCTGATAAAGCTTGGCAAAGGGGCAATGATTGCAGGTAAATACTATGATAAAACCTTTAGCCTGCTTGTAGCTTTGCATCGATACCCTATTTCCGTCCACATTCAGTAGAGAGAAGTCGGCTACGGTATCTCCGGGTTTGTAGCCACACCACCCGCTTATGCTCTGCAACAATAGCAATGTGGTGAGACTGAGAAAGCTTATAAATTTCATGATTGGTTAGTTTTAAGATTATTCCATCAAATAAGACTTTACATAACTACCACCCTCTGCATCTGTGAGCCGGAGGAAATACAAACCTGTGCTTAAGTCAGCAACGTTTAGGTCAGATTCATGAGTATTCAATTCGAATTCTCGTACTACTTGCCCGCGCATATTGATGACGGTTGCATGTTTGATGATAATATTGTCGGTCATAGCAAAGTGAAGCAAACCCTTTGTAGGATTTGGGTATAGTTTCATTCGGGCATTTTGTGTTTTGTTCATAATGCCAGCTGGGCTATTGCCTACTACAAACTGCCCCATCATGCCAGCATCTTCGTGTAGTGCTATATGGCAGTGGAACATGTAAGGTTTCAAGGAGTCGGAATATTCTGTAAATCGGGTAATGAATCTTGCGGTTTGGTTAGCAGGTACTAGCACCACATCTTTCCACCCTTGCTGGGAAGCAGGAGGAGTGGCACCATTTATGGTAAGCAAATAGAACTGCACATCGTGAATATGAAAAGGATGACCAAAATTTGAGGTGCTCTTAAGCTCCCAAATTTCTGTATTGTCGAGCGGTATGTGATAATCTATGTGGTCCATCTCAAACAATCTATGGTTCAAGAAAAAAGTAGGTCCACCGGCCCCGATTGCGCTGTCGGAAATAGTAACTGTGCGTGTAAGCAAAGCTGAAGACTCATTGTAAAATGTATTGGTGGTAAGAGCGGTAGGAATAGTGGTGATAGCACCTGTAGTGGCTGCGCCTATGCTAAGGTGAAGGATATTGAAATTGATATGGCCCAGTGCGTTAGCAAAAGGACCAGTAGGGAAGGACTCACCACCAGGTATTTGTGGCGTTATTTCAGCGTTGAAGGCTCTAAGATCTACAGTGGTGCCTGCTTGCCCAGTGCAATTCACTAAAATCTCAACTCGCTCACCGGCAGACAATAAAAACCGGGTAACAGGTACAGGTGCATTTACTAGGCCACCATCGGTAGTGATGACATAAAAGGTACGATTGTCGCTGAAGCCTATGTTGTAAGAGCGCTCATTGGCAGCATCGAGCAGACGAAGCCGTACTACCTGTGCTGGTACTGTGTATTCGGCCCGTAGCACTCCATTGGTCATCATACTATCGCCATAAGGGGCTACAGTAAACTGATTGAGGGCATCAAATTTGCGATCGCTTAGCGCCAGTGGAATATCGTCTACGCCATAAGTGCGAGGTAGATTGAGAGCGCTTTCTACAGAGTCGCGTATAATGATCATGCCACCTATGCCCATAGTCATTTGCTCTTCTGCCATCATGTGCAGGTGTGGGTGGTACCAGTACAAACCAGCATTGTTATTGACCTTCCAGTAGGGAGCCCAAGTAGTAAAGGGAGGGATGGGCTGGTGAGGACCGCCATCCATAATGGCGGGGAGATGCATACCATGCCAATGTATGGTGGTAGTATCGGTAAGTTGGTTGTTGACGTTGATGTGTACTACCTCATTTTTGTTCCATATCATGGTAGGGCCCCAGAAGTTACCATTTATACCGCCAGTAATGGTCTGATTGCCGGGTGCTACTTGTCTGAAAGTGTCTCTGATAACGAGATCGAACGTAGTGCCAGATAGTGTGTCTGGTATCCATAATTGGTTGTATTGGGCATGTGATTGCAGCACACACAACGTTGCAACGCAAGGTAAAATCCATTTTTTCAGTGTCATATTTTTGGGGGAGTTTTTCAGCTTAAATATTTGACGACAAAAAAATGTTTATCCTTCGGCAAATAATCGAAATTGTAAAAATCTGTTGCTTAAAGGCTGACTAATAAAATTGCGGTGAGGGTTAACATATTTAAAGTAATTTTGCGTTCAGTTTGGCAGTTAGTGTTAAAAGTATTCGTTGAATAACTATACCTTTTTGAAATGAGATGTTAGAGATTAGCCAAATTTTTATTCTTCCATAAGATCATGCTGTAAACAGCATTCATTCATGACGGCAATTAACAATAACAAAGACACTCTTATAAATGAGTTGATGCCATTTGTAATAATTGGCATTCCCATATTTATTTTCATATACCACGTTTATGTATATGCCGTGAATTTACCAAGGTATGACGACTATGACGCTATTCTAGGATTTCTCAATAGTTATAAAAATGCAACTATAGAGGAGAAGTTTAGACTGTTGTTTACTCAACACAATGAGCATAGAATATTTTCATCAAGACTTTCGTACGTTTTTTTCAAAGGATTTTTTGGTACTATAAATTTCCGGTATATTATTTTATTTAACGCACTTCTACTGGTATCTATCTATTTATTATTAGTTCATTTGGTTAGAAAAGTGTTGCCTAACCTATGGCAAGTTGGTGCACTTGCATTAAGTATTAGTATTTTTGATCTTACTAATTATGAAAATGCCAATTTTGCCATGGCAGGCATGCAAAACTTTGGCATCATATTGCTGTTTTTATACAGTATGTATTTTTACTCAATATCTTCCAATAAGTTTTTGATAATAGCGGTGTTGTTGCAGATTTTGTGTGTTTTTTCGAGTGGAAATGGCGTTATTGGATCTTTTCTTGTTACTGCCTATGTTTTGTTGACGGGGTCTAAAACGAAGAGGGTTGTTGCCATATTTACATTCATTTTAGTGACTCCACTTTACTACATATCTTTTAATAAAGGGGCATCAGATTTTTTTACATTGAATCCTGCAAAATTTA
Source organism: Flavipsychrobacter stenotrophus (assembly GCA_945902755.1). Classification (GTDB taxonomy): domain Bacteria; phylum Bacteroidota; class Bacteroidia; order Chitinophagales; family Chitinophagaceae; genus Nemorincola; species Nemorincola stenotropha_A. Next base: position 43,139 of record CAMDNC010000004.1, on the reverse strand, counting down.
TACCTTATTTTCTACATTCCCTTGGTTCTCACTTTGGATTTAAGTCAGGATTGATAGCTGCAGTGTTAATGTTATTTTTGTTTGTATTTCTGTTGCCTGTAAATAGAAAAGGGTCTTTGAAGAGGCTATCGGGATCGTCTGTCCATGCCATGATTTTTCTATTTCTTGGCCTATTTATATTGTCTTCATTAGGTGTTATGTCCATTTTTAGAGGCAATACCGAGGTTGAAATCTCTTGTTCAAGTCGGTATACAATCTACTCGCACTTGTTCGCTGGTGTCGTTTTCATTTTATTTCTGTTAAAGTATAAAGACACGAATAAGCTTTTAGACATTTCATCAGTGTCAATAATTATACTTATTACAGTTTATACATTGAACTATGAAGAAGGCAGGACAGGATTTGTTACTTTTTATACTTCGAAACGAGATATTCAATATCAATATCCGGATTTACAAAGAGCAAAAGTCATTTCAGATGAAGCATGTAGATTGAATATTTATTGCATTGAACAAGCCCGAACTAAATTACGATAATCTAATTTTGCACCCCAAAACACTCATTAAGTGAATAATATATCTATACTGGTTACTGGTGGTTGCGGCTTTGTAGGCAGCAATCTGTCGTTGATGCTGAAAGCTAAGTATCCCAGCTACAACATAGTGACGCTGGACAACCTGAAACGCAGAGGATCGGAACTGAATCTACCCAAGCTGAAAGCAGCTGGTATAGAGTTTGTGCATGGTGACATACGCAACAGAGAAGACCTGGAGATGAACCGTAAGTTTGACTACATCATAGATGCTGCCGCAGAACCCTCTGTGATGGCGGGTATGGGTGCTGAACTTAGCTATGTTATCAATACCAATCTGAGTGGCACCATCAATACACTGGAGCTGGCAGCACGCAGTGGCGCGAAGTTCCTATTCTTATCTACAAGCAGGGTGTACCCCATAGCCCACCTGGAAAATATTGTTTACACCGAAGGGGCAACCAGGTTCAACATAGCCGAAGAACAATCGCTGGCAGGGGTGAGCAGTAGGGGGATTTCAGAAGATTTTCCGTTAGATAAAGCCCGCTCGGTGTATGGCACTACAAAACTGGCATCAGAATTGCTGCTAGAGGAGTTCAGAGAGTTCTTTGGGGTGCAGTATGTGATCAACCGCTGTGGGGTAATAGCAGGTCCACATCAGATGGGTAAGGTAGACCAAGGTGTGATAACCCTATGGGTGGTGCGCCACTACTGGGGCAGAGATGTAGCCTATTTTGGATATGGTGGCACCGGCAAACAAGTGCGTGATGCTATGCATATCTACGATTTGTTTGATTTGGTAGACTATGAGATTCACAACTTTGATGTGGTGAACGGTAAAACACTCAATGCTGGCGGAGGACTGGAGTCGAGCGTATCGCTGCAGGAGTTAACAGCAATTTGTGAGGAGGTGACGGGTAACAAAGTAGGCGCTGCAGCTGTGATGGAAAACCGCAAGGGCGATATACCACTGTATATAACCGACAACAGTCGAATAACAGCCCTCACCGGTTGGGCTCCCAAGCGCAACGTAAAGGACATAATTACTGATACGTATACCTGGATACATGCAAACGAACAACAATTAAAACCAATATTAAACGCATAACCCAATGAATATTGCAGTAGTAAGTGGCTCGAACGGGCTGATAGGTAGCGAAAGCGTAAGTTTCCTTGCCGATAAAATGGACCTTATAATAGGAATAGACAACGACCAACGTGCCTATTTTTTTGGACCATCGGCATCTACGAGCTGGAACAAAGAAGTACTGGAAGGAAAATACAGTAACTACAAAGCCTACAATCACGATATAAGAGATTACAGCAGTCTGGAAACCATATTTAAAGAATATGGCAACGACATAAAAATAGTGGTGCACACAGCAGCACAACCCAGCCACGACTGGGCTGCCAAAGAACCAATTACGGACTTTACCATCAACGCCAATGGTACACTCAACTTTCTGGAGCTCACCCGTTTGCATTGCCCTAAGGCAGTATTTATTTTCACCTCTACCAACAAGGTATATGGTGACACCCCAAACTTCCTGCCACTGGTGGAGTTGGAAAAACGTTGGGAAATAGATGAGTCTCATCCGTTTTTCAAAAATGGTATAGATGAAACCATGAGTATCGACAACTCAAAGCACTCTGTATTTGGCGCATCGAAGGTGGCTGCTGATGTTATGGTGCAGGAGTATGGCAAATACTTTGACATGAACACAGCCGTGTTCAGAGGCGGATGCCTTACTGGTCCTCAGCACTCTGGTGCACAGTTGCATGGTTTTTTATCCTACCTCATGAAGTGCGCTATAACCAAGGATCATTATACCATTTTTGGGTACAAGGGCAAGCAGGTGCGCGACAATATACACGCTTGGGACCTCGTAAATATGTTCTGGCATTTTTACCAGAATCCTCAGCCGGGTGGGCAGGTGTACAACGCAGGTGGAGGTAGATTCTCTAACTGCTCTATGCTGGAAGCCATACAAATATGCGAGCAGATAACCGGCAACAAAATGAACTATAGTTACACTGATGGCAATAGATCTGGCGACCACATCTGGTACATATCAGACCTGACTAAGTTTAAAGCGCATTATCCGGGTTGGGACTATAAGTACTCGCTGGAGGTAACTATGGAGCAGATATTTGAGAACATGAAGAGTAGGGTATAGGGTGCTACAGCTATTCTTGATAATAAGACATCAAAACAATCACCTGAGTAAGGTATCACTCAGGTGATTTAAAAATAAAAAGACAACACGCCACAAATGAAGCTCAGCGTAGTAATACCTGCATATAATGAAGCTCTGAATCTGCCGGATACGCTGAATGCGTTTAACAGTACACTTAGAGCAAACAAAATAGACCACGAACTGCTGGTGATAAACGACAACTCGAAGGATAACACGATAGATGTGATCACTGAGTTGCAAAAAACGATGCCCGAGCTGCGTACAATATTTAACCCTCCACCACACAATGGTTTTGGGTATGCGATACGTAGGGGGCTGGAGAACTTTAGCGGCGACTGTGTGGCTATTGTAATGGCCGACCTATCTGACGACCCTGACGATTTGGTGAAGTTTTACAACACGATGATAGACCAAAAAGTAGATTGTGTGTTTGGGGACCGCTGGGGCAAGGGAGGCAAAGTAATAGACTATCCTAAAAAGAAACTGTACCTCAACCGGTTTGTGAACCGTATTATAAGCATAGTGTTTAAGATGCGCTATCGCGATACTACCAATGCATTTAAGCTCTACTCCCGTCAGGCTATGGAGGGATTGAAGCCCTACATGTCGCCACACTTCAATCTTACTGTGGAGCTACCACTTAAGGCTATGGTGAGAGGTTACAGCTTTGCTATAGTGCCCAACTCTTGGCAGAACAGAAAACACGGAACGTCAAACCTGAAGATACGAGAGATGGGAAGCCGTTACTTCTTTATCGTACTGTATTGCCTCATAGAAAAGTTCTTCAGTAGGGGCGACTTCAAAAAGAAATGGTAAATAGCTAAGCTGTTGTAACCGTCATTATTTTCAAAGCCACATCTGTATGCGAGGTGTGGCTTTGATACTTTAATGAATACTTGTAGCGTTAGTATACTAAGCCACATACGGCTATATTTGTACAATAGCATGATTTTTGTGCTGTTGTCATTGAATACTGTGCCAGATTGAAAACAAAACTGCTGTTTAGGTTTATGGTTGTGGTACTGTGTCTGCGATGTGCAGAGGCAATGGCGCAGGGCTTGCCCGATAGCGACAGTGCTTTGGTGCAGAAACTGCAGTTTACCAGAAGTACGCGAGTAAATAAGGCACTACAACAAGTAGTGTTTTCTATGATGAAAACACATGATGATGGTAGTTTTCTCAACAAAAAAAGTGAGGATGCATACATGCCTTATCAAGGCAAAATTATAAGAAATATAGACATACAGACATTGAGCTTTGATAGGTCTATAACTGACTCTTGTGAGCGAGATGAGAGTTTAGGTGCGCGTATTGGTAAGAGGCTGCACCTTGCTACACGCAAGTTTGTAATACGCAACAACCTGTTTATAAAGGAGGGTATGCAGGTGAATGCCTATATGGTGGCAGATAACGAACGATTTATACGCTCGCTAGAGTATATCAATGATGTGCGGATATACATAGATAGCATACCTGGCAATCCTGACTCGGTAGATGTGCGGGTGTACACCAAAGACCTGTTCAGTATAGGTGGTGGTGCGGGTGCGCAAGGTGTACGCATGGCTACTGCACAGCTCTATGATGCTAATCTGGGTGGTATGGGGCAGCGGCTAGAGCTATCGGGGCTCTATAATCGTGACCGCTCACCGGCAAGGGGTGGTGGTGCCTACTACCGCAAAAACAATGTGGGGCACACCTATATAGATGCTACTGTAGGTCATAGCGAGATATATGTAAGCCCCTATACACGAGCAGAGGAGTCGACCGATTATTTGCAGCTCACACGTAGGCTTGTGTCGCCTTACTCAAGGTTTGCGGGGGCATTGACTGTGAGTTACAACAGGTCATACAATCTCTACAATTTATCAGATACTATTTTCAATAAGTACAGGTATTACTTGTTAGATGGCTGGGCGGGTTATAATATAGGCATAAGGCAACTCACTGCTACCAACAATACTATACGTGACCGTAGGTTTTTGGCGGTACGTTGTTATCAGAGGGACTTTAGGGAAGTGCCACCCCGCATAGGCGAGCAGTTCAATCCTGTTTTTAATAGCTCGCGGGCAGCATTGGCTCAGTTTACTTTTTTCAGACAAAATTATTACAAAACACAGTATATATATGGTTTTGGTACCACAGAGGATTTGCCGTATGGGTACAATGTATCTGTTACAGGTGGTGTTCATGAGCAACTTGGGATGATAAGACCCTATGCAGGTATCAATGCATCGCGATATCTGGCAACTGGTTCTGGTGGCTTTGTGAATGTTTTTATGCGAACTGGCGGTTTTTTGCATCAGGGCAAGATACAAGATGCGAGCATCCTTGTAGGTGCGACAGCGTATAGCAGATTGCAGTTCTGGAATGCACTGATGATAAGGCAGTACATCAATTTTAGCTATACACATCTGCATAATAGGGTGACCTATGCGCCGCTCTACATCAATAATTATTATGGTCTTCAGGGTTTTCTGTCGGACTCGGCCTATGGTACTCGCCGACTCAGCTTGCAATTAGAAACTGTGTTTTACTTCCCTTTCAAAATACTAGGTTTTCAGGTGGCTACATTTCCGTGGGCTAACCTGAGCCTGATAACCCCAGAGAACGTACCAGCAGACCAAGCCAGGCTGTATAGCGCACTGGGTGCAGGAATCCGCACCCGCAACGAAAACCTGGTATTTGAGACGATAGAAATACGTGCGTTCTTTTTTCCGGTTGCGCCTGATAATATGAGGGGTTTTAAGATAGTGACCAATACCAATGTTCGGTTCAGATACAGGAGCAATTACATCACAGCGCCAGATCTTATACAGCTCAATCAAGAATAGTAGCTACTAGATTGATGTTGGTAATTTAATGTTCCATAATTTGTAACTTTATGTAGACCGTAAAACTAAGGAGTTATGATGACGCGCATTCTGAGGATAATGATTACCAGTATTTTGTGTATTAGCACTGTGGCAGCAGCGGCTAAAATGAAGAGAATTACCCTACGAAAGGCAATAAAAGAGAAGTTGATTTCTATAATGCCGGTAGCAACGGGTGGTTATTGCAACAAAGGATTGTCGCTGGATGTAAAAAGTACAAGCCGCGATACGCTATCAATAAAAATAGAATCTGGATTGGAGTTTAGACCCAAAGATAGTAGCATAGGCTGCCAGCCGTTGATACTGCAAGGAGATGAGGTGCTAGTGCTAAATGCGGAAGAACAGAAAAATGTTCAGTTACAAACCTACTGTGGCAACAGTGGTGCTAGCTGCCCCTACAAGGGGCTAGAGTATAGCTATTACAAGCAACAGGATACCAATCTTATAAATGTGCTGCGTTATGGCAAAAACAACAACCTAGCACCTAGGCTCATACAAGCCGCTGTATGGGTGTTTACTAATAATCATCCCATTCACTCAGCTTATACTCACGACAACCCTATAGTGTCGGAGGAGCTGGTGAAATACCTAGCCAAGGTGCGTAAGGAGCCAGTACCTACCTACTATATGGAGCAAACAATAGCCGCTGTACCCAACAGGCCAGTGCTGCGCAAGGGAGAAGATAGAGTGTATGTAAACGTAAACTGGACTGTAAACCAAGGCTACCGCAATGTGTATGTATCTGTGTACAGGCCTGACGGCAGTAAGTATAAACAAGTAGGTACTATAGTGAGCGATAAATATGGCTCTACAGCGGCGGTGGAACTGAACCTGCTAAGGGACAAAAAGGGTAAATACATAGTGCGCCTGCATGATGATGCCAATAATATACTACAAGAGAAGTCAGTGGTGCTGGGTGATATGTAAACAGTAAACAGGGTGTCAGTTTTGAACCAATGTCTTATGTCTATTCGATATTGTTGAGCTTCCTGAATACCGGAGCAGTAATTTTCCGTATCAGTAATACAGTAAATACACGCCAATGTTATATCTTAGCAGTACCTGCTCGCTTTAATATCAAACTAAATTTTTATGGTACAGACAGTTGTAACTCCGCACAAAAAAGATTTTAATATGACTGTATCATTGCCTGCTGATTATGTAGGCAAGGAAGTGCATGTGCTTTTCTACATAGATGAGGAGTTGGTAAGTACAACTTCTGCTATTTTACCGAAAAAAAAACCTTCTGATTTTTTTGGTATCCTGACAGAGGAAGAAGGTGAGAAAATGGACAAACATATTCAACAAATGCGTGACGAATGGAACAGAAATATCTAATCGACACGAATGTTATTGCTCATTTGTTTGCAGAAAAGCTACCTGTTGCCGGAAAAGAATTTGTAAAGAAAGCGATTGATGAAAATTTTGTTATCTCAGTAGTAGTAGAAATTGAGGTGCTTACCTATAATGAAGTGCCTGAAAAAATGCCACTCATTGAGGAATTTGTAAGTCTGGCAACTGTTTTACCACTAGATAAAGCGGTGACCCAAAAAGCTATAGAATTACGTAGATCCAAACGGAAATTGAAATTGGCCGATGCTATTATAGCAGCAACTGCAATTATTTACGAGCTAACGCTCATTACCAACAACACTCGCGACTTTTTAAATATTGCCGGATTGCACATTGTTGATCCACACAATGTTTGATATACTGCAAAGTTTAGCTCGATTTTCAGTTCGCTGCATTCTATTCAATTTTTACATTTTATGCGCAAGCATTAATTTGTCCATTATTTACTTTTTATTATTACTTGAGTATTCTAAAATTTACTCACAGCTATATTGCAATTTACTGTACTGTTTTAAGGGATGATGGGAGCGTTACGCTTACCTGCCAAGGAAATACCGAATCACAAAATTTTCTTAACAAGGTACTATGTATTGCATAATACTGTTTTTAGCCTACCTTTGTATTCAACAACGGTAATATGGCAATAGAAAACACAGAATCGCAGATGCGAAAGGGATTGCTGGAGTTGTGTATACTGGGCATTATACAGCAGCAAAACGAGGCATACCCCAGCGATATACTAGAGCAGCTAAAGGAAGCAAAACTTGTAGTGCTGGAGGGTACACTGTATCCGCTGCTTACAAGGCTAAAGAATGCAGGTATGCTCAACTACAGGTGGGAAGAATCGGTATCGGGGCCACCCCGAAAGTACTTTACGCTGACTGAAGAGGGTAAACAGTTTTACACGCAACTACGCACCACCTGGACAGAACTAAGCAACGCAGTAAATCACCTAACTACATCAATATAAACAAAAACTAAACAACACACACATGCAACGCATCATCCAAATCAACATTGCTGGTAGAATACTACCCATAGAAGAAGACGCATATACACTGCTCAGTGATTATATAAAGTCGCTGAAACGCCAGTTTACCGGCGAGGAAGGCAAAGAAATAATTGAAGATATAGAGCATCGTATTTCAGAGTTATTTGCACTGAAACTGGAAAGTGGCGCACAGGCCATAGACCGCACGGATGTGCAAAATGTGATAAGTACCTTGGGTGCAGCCAGCGACCTATCTGGCGATGGCAGCAGCACCACTGATAGTAAAAGTGGTGGCAACAACGCAGGTGGTTACAATAGTAGCAATTATGCACGCCCTAGGCAAGCAAAGTTGTTGCGCAATCCTTATGACAAAGTAATAGGTGGTGTGTGTAGTGGCATGGCAAACTACTTTGACATAGACCCTGTGATAATAAGGCTAATCATGGCTGTATTATTTTTTACATTGGGTATTGGGTTTATAGCTTATATCATAGCCTGGGCTATAATACCAGCAGCCAAGTCGCCCGATGACTTGCTGTATATGACAGATAATAGTGCCAACACCATCAACGATATTACCCGCAATATGAATGAAGAACTGCAGGATCTTAAACGCAGGGCAGAGCAAATGAGCCGCGACCTAGCCAGCGTGTTCAGGGCCAAGGGAAGAAGATAGATACCGTTACATATCAGGCAGTGCGTCTGCCTGATATGTACAAATTAGCTACCACCGACATCAGCAGTATTAAAGCTACCAATTGGTGCGCCTCGGCGATGGTTTCGAAAATACCAAATTTTGCAAACACAATGTAGGGTGCTGTTAGTACCGTAGCTATGCCTAGTATCACCTGTACCGTCACGAGCGCCAATGGCCACCAGCGCGACTTCGACAGTAAACTTTCACTTGCCAGTTTGGCTTGTTTGCCTGCATATACAAACCAGAGTATGATGCCAGCCAGCAGCAGATAAGCCAACCCTCTGTGTATAAAATGCACATTGATAGGGTTGTGTATCCAACTATTGGCACCCATGCCTGCTGGAATCCAGTCGCCATTGATGGTAGGCCAGGTTGGTGCATTTTTAGCGGCATGAAGCCCTGCCATAAACGCACCATATGCCAATTGCACATACAGCAGAGCTATGAGCCCAATGCTAGCCTTTACCATGCCATTGCTGCCTGCCCTGCGATGCGGTGGTATGAGCAATACCAGCGCAAACCACAACGTATAACACATCAGTGTAACCGCACTGAGAAAGTGAGTGGCCAGCCAAGTGTGTTTTACATAAAGGTCGGTGTCATTAAGGCCGCTTTCTACCATTTTCCAGCCTATGAAGCCCTGTACACCACCCAGAAAGAACAGCACTATGAAGGGCTTAATCATGCCTTTATCAAAGTACTTTTTGGATAAAAAGTATACAAAACCTATCAGAAACACCACGCCCAGCATACGTGCCCATAGGCGATGCGCCCACTCCCAATAAAAGATGAATTTGAAATCGGAAAGTGTATAATGACTATTCAGAAACTTGTACTGCGCAATGTTTTTGTAGCTATCGAAAGCAGTGTTCCAGTCAGCATCGTTGAGAGGGGGAAGTGCCCCCATTATTGGTTTCCACTCAGTGATAGATAGCCCCGATCCGGTGAGCCGGGTTACACCACCCATAAAAAACTCTATCACTATCATTATTATTCCTGCAATCAGCCACCACGCTACCGCCCTTCTCTTACGATTGTCCACTGGAAAAATTTTATGCAAAAATAGTGGAACTAACCCAACCGAAGGTCATTTTTGAGCAATTACAATAGGATATTGCTTTCATTTTACTACAACAAGTGTCTTACTCGATTATATTTTTTTAATTTGTAGAGTCAATACCTACCGAATGAAAATTTTACTGGCCTTGCTGTGTGTGCTGGAGTTATTGTTTGCCACTTTCCTTGTTAATACTTTGGGCCCATATTTTTCGCCTATTGTTTTTGCTGGTTGTGGTATAGGCATAGCATGGTTGTATTTGCGCATTGCGTCATCGCCAGCTATTGCAGAGGAATCAATGGCGCCTTTGAAAGTTAAAGTTGTAACCATTATACAATGGGTGTTATTTCTGGCACTTTCTTATTTAGTGATTAGTAGTCTGAAACATTACTGGTGGTACCACCTTACCTATGGCGATACTAAAAGCGACTCTGATATCCTACCACAAATAAAAACCCTTGTGCAACGATGGATGAACGGCAGCCAACCGTACTATACGATTCAGTTTATGGGTTATGATCTTTTTCCTACCTATCTGCCCTTGCAATGGATACCCTATATGCTGTGCGAGTGGGCACAAAAAGACTACCGATGGATACCCACTCTGGCATTATGGCTGGCATCGTTGTGGTATTTTGTGCGGAGTAGCCGTCAATGCCGCAAGCTAAGCTGGGAGCTGCTGATACCTATATGGCCACTGGTAATATGGTGGGTGTATATACAGCACGACTGGAAGGTGTTTGTGTTTGCTGTAGAGGGGCTCATTGTCGCCTACTATATGCTGGTGGCTGAGGCGCTACACAAAAAAAATACATTGGTGTTGGCTCTAGGTGTTTCTGCTTGTCTTTTGTCCAGATACAGCATTGTTTTTTGGGTGCCTATGTGTATGGTTTTATTGTACAAATCTGGTAATAGGCGCAAAGCTGTGCTGATAGGAGAGATAGCAATTGTTGCTACCATTGTTATTTACTGGTTGCCTTTTTTGCGTATCGACCCATCTATTTTCATCAAAGGGTATGCCTATCACACCCATGCGGCGCTGGGCGAATGGACTAGAGATATGCAGGTGTTTGATGGGAGTGTATACCTCAAAAATGGTCTGGGTTTTACGTCTTACGCATTGGCATGGATACCAGGCACATTAGCTCATAAGTTGGCAGTTTATAAAAACATACATCTGACGGCCTGTATAGTGGCTGTAGTGGGATTGGGGTGGTACTACATAAAACATCATACCCGCTACGATGTGTACGTATTTTTGTTGTTTTCATTCAAGGTGTATCTTGTTGTTTTTTATGTGTTCATACAGATACCTTATAAATATTTGTTGTTTTTGCCAGTAATGATAAGTGTGTCGCTGCTGGGTAGTGCTGTGCAGGGTAGTGGTGTTAACAAAAAACAAACATTGAGCTGATTGTAGCAAGGCTACTTCCACCTTTTGAAATATACTGTACCTTTATATTCATTTCTGATCAGGGAAATAAACGCTTATGAAAATTACATCAAAATCCGTACTGCTAATTGTGGGGCTAGGCTGTGCCACAGTGAATGCCGACGCTCAGGGGTTTAAGAGTATCATTAACGATGCTAAGAAAAACCTAGGGAACGTAAAAGTGCCAGGTACTGGAGGTGGAAGCAACAGCCTTACACAAAGCGAAATTGCCAGCGGATTAAAAGAGGCACTACAGGTAGGTACTCGCAATGCTACCAGCAGAGTGTCGGTTGTAAATGGTTTTTTTGGTAATCAGCTCATAAAAGTATTGCTGCCACCCGAAGCTAAAAAAGTGGAAACTACGCTGCGTGCATTGGGTATGGGCGCACAGGTAGATAGAGCGATACTTTCTATGAATCGTGCTGCCGAGGATGCATCCGGAAAAGCTGTGCCTATCTTTACCAATGCCATAACTGGTATGAGCATTCAAGATGGTATATCTATACTAAGGGGAAGCAATGATGCTGCAACGCAATACCTGAGAAGCAACACAACTACACAGCTTACTTCGGCTTTCAGGCCAGTAATACAGTCGTCGCTCAACAAAGTAAATGCTACCCGTTACTGGACAGAAATAGTGACCATTTACAACAAACTGCCCACCACCCGCCAGAAGGTGAATACAGACCTAACCGGGTATGTAACAGAACGTGCATTGAATGGTATATTTGTGAATGTGGCAGAAGAAGAGTTGAAAATACGGACGAATCCGGCTGCCAGAATAACCGATATACTGAAAAAAGTATTCGGATAACTTGAATTTTATTAATGTTTCTATTGGGTGTGCTTTGGCTAAATGTAAAATAGCACTAAATTGCACCAATTGTATAGCAGGATGACACAACAGTGCTTGTCCGATTGCCAGAATTTTTTGGCAATAAAAAACTCAGTTTTGCCTTTATGTTGCAGGAACAGAATTTTGACATTATCTCATGGTGGAACGATTTATCGTTCGATGGTAAGGAACTTTTTACGCTGAGCGAAGACGGAAAATTGGTAATTTATGCCGGTCATGAAGGAAGAGAACGGCTGATAGCAGAATTGACTCCAGAAAATAGCATTGCGATGCTAAGTTCGTTGGGCGAAAAATACTACGCACTCCAATCGAGAGTAGCCGACACAGCTACCGAATGGAATGCAACTGAAGACAAAATAAAAATGGCTGAAAAGGTGCATTCACTCAAAAGTGCACTTAACAGCGCTGCTGCAATAGGAAATCTAGAGAAACTAAGTGCAGAAGTAGCTGAGTGGGACAAGCTAGTAAGTGAACTAACAGAGCAAAACTATGCGGTGAAGCTGGCTCTTACAGAACAAGCAGAAGCACTAGCTGACAGCAATGACTGGAAAGATGCTAACGCAGCTATACGCGACCTGATAGAAAAATGGAAATTAAGCGGATATGCAGATAAGTTTCGCAGCGATAAACTATGGAACCGCATAGAAGCTGCCAAAAATAAGTTTAACGACCGTAGGAAGCAGTTCTTTGAAGAACAAGAAAAGGATTTGCTGGTGAATCTGGACCTGAAAATGGATCTTGTGGAGCAGGCTGAATCATTAGCAACATCGGTAGAGTGGAAGAAAACTGCCGACACTTTTCACAGGCTTACTAACGAGTGGAAGACGATAGGTCATACCCTGAGCAAGAAGAACGAAGAACTATGGCAACGCTTCATAGCGGCAAAGGCTACCTTCTTTGACCGCAAAAGAGAACATACTGACCGTATACAAAAAGAACAAGAACAGTTTTTTGCGGAGAAAACTGCACTTGCCGAGAAAGCCGAAGCACTCAAAGAAAGTACTGACTGGAATGCTACATCACTAGCCTATGCTGCCCTGATGGAAGAATGGAAAAAAACAGGCAGGGTAAATGGTGACAAGGGAGAAGAAGTATGGGCAAGATTTATGGCGGCCCAAGAGCATTTCTTTTCAGCAAAAAAACAGCACACAGAAGGTATACGTACGGTACATGAGCAGAACTACAACCTGAAAATGGAACTGTTGCACCGTGCCAATCAGATAAAAAATGCTACAAACTGGAACGACACTACAGCCGAAATGAATGAATTGCTGGATGAGTGGAAAAAAATAGGTCCGGTAGCGCGCGATGTATCAAATAAGATTTGGGATGAATTTATTGCTGCTCGCAAGCATTTCTTTGCTCGCAAAGATGCCAACCGCGAGCAACGCAAACAGTTTGTAGAGGTACAAAAACAAGTACGTACGGAGCAAGCCAAAGAAATGGTTGGCAAACTACTGACAGATATTGCCGAGGAAGAAGAAAAACTAGTAGATTTTGCTGAGGCGCTCAAAAACATAACTCCAGGCAAGAAGGCAGAAGAACTGCGCAAACATCTGGAAAAGTTGCTTGTAGAGGGGCAACAAAAAATAAAACGTCTGAAAGAAAAATATGCTGCTTTGCAGGATGAATATGGTAAAAAAGCAACAACACCTGCTCCTGCCACGCATACAGAGCCTGCAGCGGCAACAACTGAAGTAGTAGCTGCTGCAGACGACCAACCACAAGATGAGCCAATACAAACAGCAGAATAAGCAGCACAACAATGTCGAAAAAGAACAGCCCAAGACCTGACGGTCTTGCCTACTCTACCAATAAAGACTTTTTTAATGACTATCCGGAGCCGGAAGAAATGGTCACATTGCCCAAAGAAAAACAGAAACTAAGGGTAAAACTGGATACCAAACAAAGAGCTGGCAAAGTAGTGACACTAGTGGAGGGTTTTGTAGGTACAGCAGACGATATGGAATCGCTGGGCAAACAACTGAAAACAAAGTGCGGTGCGGGCGGGAGTGCTAAGGAGGGTCTGATACTAATACAGGGCGACTACAAAGAAAAAGTAACAACATGGCTTCGTGAGTGGGGTTATGTGCTATCTAAATGATATTGGGTGTTTTTTCTTTTCTCTAAATAACATAGCTCTTTCTGCATCGAATGACGGTCGTCACCTGCATTCTGCAGCATTGTCATATTTTTGCACTTATTTGGATTGCGGGTAAATAGACGTTAATTTTGTATGTTGCTTGTTTTTTAAAGTAATAATACAGCAGTAATATAATCGTGTTTTTATGTCAAGTGTAGTAACACCTAAGTTTGGTCATTCAGCAGTATCAGTGCATGCAGAGCTTAAAAGGAGAGTAAATGAATATTTCGAAAAGCACAAGATAGACCCTACGGGTAACAGCAAGCTGTATACAAAAGCAATAATCCTTGTAACTGGTTATTTGTTTGTTTACATTCATCTGGTTTTCTTTACTCCTGCTGCGTGGCTGGCCATACCAGAGTGTGTGATACTGGGTTTATTTACATCTGGTATTGGCTTTAACGTAATGCATGATGGCTCTCATAGCAGCTTTAGTAAGTATAAGTGGTTAAATACCCTTGCAGCATTCAGTCTCGATTTTTTGGGCGCCAGCAGTGCTATGTGGAAGAATAAACACGTTATCATCCATCATACCTATACCAACATTGATGGTATAGATGATGATATAGAGGCAGAACCTTTCCTAAGGTTGGCTCCTACTCAGAAGTATTATAAGCTACACAAGTACCAGCATCTGTATTTCTGGTTTTTGTATGGTTTGCTGTACTTGTTCTGGGTGTTTTATACCGATTACAAAAAATACTTCAGTGGTAAGGTGGGTAATGTGCCATTGAAAAAACTCAGCAATACTGACCATATTCTTTTCTGGTCGTTCAAGGCTTTTCACTTTGGAATGTATATTGTGTTGCCCATCATCATGTGCGGTTTTGTGCCATGGCTCATTGGTTTCCTTACTTATACATTTGTAACTGGTGTGGTGCTCAGCATAGTTTTTCAGCTAGCACATACGGTAGAGGAAACAGGCTTTCCGGAGGCGAAACAACCATCTAACAAACTGGAAGATGAGTGGGCGGTACACCAATTGAAAACAACAGCCAATTTTGCTACTCGCAATAAAATCATTACATGGTTTGTAGGTGGTCTTAATTTCCAGGTAGAGCATCACTTGTTTCCCAAGATATCGCATGCACATTACCCCAATATCAGCCGAATTATAAAGCAGACATGCGCCGATATGAATATTCCATATCTTGAGCATCCACGCATGACCACCGCTATAGCATCGCACGTAGCACACCTGAAACGAATGGGGCAGAATTAAGCATACTGAATAGTAGGAATTAGTTTACAATAACAAATTTTACAGGGCGTTCATGTATCCATGAACGCCCTGCATATTTTGGATATCAATCGGTTAACCTATATGCAAGCAATATACGATTGACGCTTTATTGAAAAACTACATTATTTAGCGGGTTGGTAAGGGAGTCATGTTGTGGGTTTTTGCAGAAGAATACTTTGAAGGTGCTACCAACATTGACGGTGCTTTCTACCTCAATATATCCACCCATTGCTTGCACCTGAAAATTTGCAATAAATAAACCTATTCCATGAGCGTCGGTATTGCCGTGAAATGTCTTGTACATGCCAAACAAATCTTTGCCATGTTTTTCTAAATCTATACCAAGTCCGTTGTCTTTTACATGCAGAACTAAATAACCATTCTGATCTTGAGTGTAAATTTCCACCATTGGTGTTCTGTCAGGATGGCGATATTTTAAAGTATTGCTAATCAAGTTAAGAATAATACTTTCGCAGTATGCTGGATTTATCCTGAGTTCTGTACCCACGCTTACAATGTTGTTAATTGTAGCATGAGTATTGACTATTTCGATACGTAAAATTTCTAGAGCTCTCTCTATATATTCATGCAGATTAACTGTTACGGGTTTTTTTGATCCCAAATTTTGCGCATGTACTATTTCGTTGAGGTTTTCTACAGTTTGGCTGAATCCTTTTGATACACCTTTGAGATATCCCATCATTTCTTCTTTTTCTTCAGTGCTTTCCGCATTCAGATAAAAATCAAGTACTGTTGCCAGATTGATGGCATGGTTTTTAAGGTTGTGAGAAACAATATTTGCAAAATTAAGCAATCGTGTATTTTGCTCTACCACCATCTTGTTTTTAGCTTTCAGCTCCAACTCCAGTTGCATTAGTGGCGTAATATCTGCAGCTTGTGATATGAATCCTTCTACAACTCCATCTACAATATGTGGGAAATAATTGACAAGCGCATATCCTGATTTGCCATCATTGACTATCGCTTCTCTTTCAAATATTTGATTTTTTCCCAGCAATACTTCTTTTACATAAGGTTCAATAATGTTAAATCGTGAGCCAACTAATTCAGGTAGGGTTAGTTTATTAATTAAATCATTTGAATCAATATTGAATAGTCTGCAATATGCGTTATTGGCAAACCTGCACATCAAATTTTTATCCCAGTATGATAGCATTACAGTTGCATTGTCAGTTACTATTTGCCAGAATATAGTCTGGTCATTTTGGAGTATATTTAATTTATGCATTTTTATTTTATTTTTGCAGTTGATAATGTTTTAACTATAGTTGTGAACTGATTATATAGCAAACTTGTAATAATTTGACTTCTGTTAAAATGACGATGGTCAATACTATATAATTTATTTACTGATAGATATCAGTTGTGTAGACGTTTGTATTGATATAAGGCAAAAAAACCATTAGATTATCGGTAGCTGAACAGCAGTGTAGCTGAGCCAGAAGCAGCTCCAATATTGCAGAGTGCTGCGCTTGCTTCACATTGTTCTTTGTTGTTTTCAGCATCCAATGGTTGGTTTGTTGTAATGTCAGTCCATTTATGGTTTGCGCGCCGTTGTTGGAAACTATTAGTAATTTTATGATGCCGATTAAGCTGTACAATATCGGGTATAAGTAGTTATATACTGAATGACTGCAGATAGTTATATTTGTATCAATGAGGGTAACAATTCTTGGTCACAATTCTGCATTGCCTGCATTTGGGCGACATCCTACATCGCAGGCGGTAACTGTGTATGGCGAGGTGCTGCTAATAGACTGTGGTGAAGGCACACAGATTCAAATGCAGCGGTATGGCGTGAAGTGGAAAAATGTTCAGCACTTGTTTATCAGTCATATGCACGGCGACCATTATTTTGGATTGCCAGGTCTCATCAATAGTATGAGCCTTATGGGGCGCACTGCACCATTATACCTGCATGCCCCAAAGGAATTAAAACCAATACTAGATGCAATACTGGCTGCCGCAAATACTACACTCAACTATCCTTTCTTTTTCAATGAGCTACCTGAAAACGGAGGTATGCTAGCCGACACTCCTTCTTATACTGTAAAGTGTTTTCCGGTGTCCCATGGCATTACTTGTTTTGGATTCCTGATCACTACCAAAACCAGAGGCCGACGAATACTGCCTGACAAATGTAAAGAGTATGACATACCTACAGATGGTTTTGAACTACTGAAACAAGGACATGACTACCTACTGCCAGATGGTAACATTGTAAAAAATGAATGGGTAACAGAAGAGGGGCCCGCACCTAAGAAGTATGCTTACTGCGCTGATACATTGTACACAGAGGATTACCTAGAACATATAAATGGTGTAGACGCCATCTACCACGAAAGTACCTATCTGGAGCAAGATGCTGATAAAGCAGCAGCACGCCATCATAGCACTGCGGCACAAGCGGCCCAGCTGGCGGCAAAGGCGGGTGCCGGTTTGCTATTGTTGGGGCATTTCTCGTCTAAATACAAAGATCTAGACGAATTTGGTAAGGAGGCTATGGCGCACTTTGCTAATGTAATAGTAAGCGAAGAAGGTGTAGCGTACGACATTTAGTATTGCTTCCATACCTAAAGAATAAAACGCTTAGATGCTGCGTTCATAAGCCTGTATGAGCTCTGCCAGCAGCGCCACATCATGTAGCGGCAAGGCATTGTACAGCGAAACTCTGAATCCTCCCGTGTGTCTATGGCCTTCTATTCCTACAATATTGTTTTCTTCGCATAGCGCCACTAAAGCAGATTCATGTTGCTTGCTGGTAGCCGTAAAGCAAACATTCATTAAGCTACGGTGGGTGGTTTCAGCGACTCGTGCTTTGAAAATAGTACTATTATCCAACACATTGTAGAGCAGTGCTGCTTTGCTGAGGTTATCAGCTTCTATCACATATAAGCCAGTGTTTTTAATCCATCTCAGCATCAGCAATGCAGTGTAGATGCCCGATACATTGGCAGTATTTACAATAGAGTTTTGTTGCACCTGTGCTGCATAGCTTAGTAGTGGAGGTAGCTGCTTATTGGCTGTTTTTAGCAGGTCTTTGTGAATCACAGCTAGTGCCACTCCCGGGGTGCCTAGGTTTTTCTGTGCAGCAGCATAAAATAATGCATATTGGCTGTAGTCGTGTTTGCGGCTCAGTATATCGCTGCTCATATCTGCTATTACTGGCACTGAAGATAGGGGCGTATGGTGCCACTGTGTGCCATAGATCGTATTGTTAGTAGTAAGGTGCAGGAAGGCAGCATTGGCGGGTATTGCCTCTGGCCACTGTGGCAGGCGGGTATACTGCTCTGGTGCCGAGCTGGCTACTATCTGTGTGCTGCCATAGTACTGTGCATATTCCATAGCCTCGTGTGCCCAGTAGCCACTGTCTATGTAGGCAGCAGTAGCGCCGGAGGGTAAAAAATTGGCAGGTACCATACAAAACTGTTGTCTGCCGCCGCCATGTAGCCACACTATTTCATAGTTGTTGTCTATGCCGCACAGTTCCCTTACTAGGTCTTTGCTTTCTTCTATTATTGCCTTAAACGCCTTGCTGCGATGAGGCAATTCCAGTATAGATATGCCGGTATCCTCATAGCTGAGTATAGCCGCAGCCACTTGCTCTAGCACACTTACAGGCAGAGTAGCAGGACCCGGATTGAAGTTAATTTTCCTTTTCATTCTCTTGTTCTAATTCATCGACAGTGGTGATACCGCCACTTACAGCAAATTTCATTGCCTCGCCCGATGTCATATTCGTTACACGTTTCGTATTAGCACGATCAACCACTATCACCCAGCCAGATATAGCATAGGCGTGTGGCAAGTAAACAGCCACTTTTCCAGCCATGCCCATATTCCCCATATCATCTCTAGTCAGGAAGCCTATGCGCCATATTTCAGGGTTTTCATTCACCCTCACCCATACTGCTTCGTTAAATCTTTTTTTATCTCCCACAAATGAGGTTACTACATCGCGGATGGAAGAATAGATATACTTCACGCCAGGCGTGTGGCTCATGAGGTAGGCAAAAGAGTCGAATAGCCATTTACCCACAAAGAAACGTGTACCTAGATACCCTATTACAGTTACAGTACCTATTATGGCCAGAAAACCGATGCCCCTGGGCATAGAGGGTACCAAACTGTCTACGCTGGTGAATATAGTAAAAAGTAGATAACCCGTAAGTGCAATGGGGCTGAGTAATATAAGGCCCTGAAGAAACGAACGAAGTAAAATGGAAGCAATACGCCGCATAAGCTGCAAAGGTACACAATGAATTATGACAAAAGCACTATATGTGACTGATACTGCTCACTTATAACAAATCTATAATCGTAGTAGCTCACTAAATACCTGAGTCTACTGGTGGACACCATTTGTTTAGTTGTTTCACGCAGGCCGCCATGTCCTTGGGTAAAGGTGCTTCTGCTACAATGGCAGTACCATCTTCTTTATAAAACTCCAGCTTGTAAGCGTGAAGTGCCAACCGGTTAAGTAGTGGTCGTTCTTCCTCATCTTTTTCAGACATGCGATATTTGCGTTTGATGTCAGAAAGCATAAATGGTTTGCCATCTCCATACAGTGGGTCGCACACTAACGGATGCCCTATCGACTGAATGTGTACCCTTATTTGGTGAGTACGTCCGGTATGTATCTGAAATTGCATCAGCGCATACAATGGCCACTGCTCTGCAACTTTATAGTCGGTTACTGCTACCTTGCCTTTACGTGCTACTATCATCTTTCCGTTATTGGCAGGGTGCTCAGCTATAAAGTTTTCTATTCGTCCCTGATCAGGTACTACGATGCCTGTTACAAGGCCAGCATAATATTTATTCACATCGCGCTCCTGAAACAGTAATGATAAGTAGCGATGAGCCGCTTCGTTTTTGGCAAAGCACAGCACACCACTCGTATCGCGGTCAAGGCGGTGTACCACCCATACCTTCTGACCCGCTTTTTTCTCCATGGTTTTGTTCAGGCTAGGCAGTGCAGCGTTAAATCTATCGGGCACTACCAACATGCCTGCCGGCTTGTTTACAATTAGTATATCGTCGTCCTCGAATAGTGTATCTATGTTCATTGTTCAGTTTCGTTTTTGTATGCTTCCAGACATTCGTCTTCTTTCTGGCGCATTAGTTTTTTGTCGGCATCTTTTTTGTCTTTGAAGCCACACAGGTGCAGCGCACCATGAAAAATAACCCTATGCATTTCGTCAGCTACCGTAGTGCCATACCGGGCAGCATTGTCTGCCACACGCTCAGTACTTATGTATATTTCGCCCGTCAAGATGCCATTGCCATCACTTAGGTCAAAGGTGATAATATCGGTAAGGGTATCATGCTTCAGGTATTCCTGATTGATCGTCAGCAAGTATTCGTCTGTGCAGAAAATGTAGTTCAGGGCAGCTTTCTTTATTTCTGGTAAGTGTGTAGCCACCAGCCTATCCAGAAACGCGGATAGTTTTCTTTTGTTTTTGAGGCTACTTTTTACTTCCTGTTCGTGAAATTTGGCAGGCATACTCCAACATCATTTAAGGCTGCAAAGGTCGTATTATTTTGGGTAATGTATGAATAATGGTTGTGAGGAAGTAGAAAGTAGCTGCTTTAGAGCGCTTACTTATATTCGTTATAAGGTGTTTGGGTATCTGATGTTACCAAAAGGCTGATAGGTAATCGAACTGAGTTCTTGTTTAGAAAATGACCAATTACTGCCTTGAAAATCTCATTGAGGTATTAGAATAGTATTAAAGTGTCAGGTTGCAAAAAGACATTAATTCCATAACATAAAAATTGTGTTTTCGTTTTTGATTTTTCCCTTACATTTGCGAGAATTGATAATAAAATTAAACTTACTATAATATGTTTTGGACATTAGAATTAGCGTCACATCTTGAGGATGCACCATGGCCAGCCACCAAAGATGAGCTTATAGACTATGCTATTCGTTCTGGCGCTCCACTTGAAGTTGTAGAGAACCTACAGGAGCTTGATGACGAAGGAGAAATCTATGAGGGCATTGAAGATATTTGGCCCGATTACCCAACGCAAGAAGACTTCTTCTTTAACGAGGATGAATATTGATGAATGTTACGGTTACAGTTTTACCGCATATTTTACAAACTACAAACCCACCATTTGGTGGGTTTGTAGTTTGTTCTCTTTCTAAATGAGTTTAGCCTTTTATATAGCCACTCATAGAGAGTCCCAGTATCACTATGCCTACGATTATTCTATATACTCCAAAGGCTTTCAGGCTGTTTTTTTGCACATATTGTATAAAGGTCTTGATAGCTAGAAGTGCCACTACAAAAGCGATAACATTACCTACCCCTAGCATCATCAGGTTATTTTTGTCTTGTAGCATTTCTGGGTGTTCCTTTACAGCTTTCAGTAGTTTATAGCCAGTTGCAGCCATCATGGTAGGCACTGCCAAAAAGAATGAAAACTCTGCAGCAAATCTTCTGGTAAGCCCCTGTTGCATACCCCCAATGATGGTGGCAGCACTGCGACTAGTGCCAGGTATCATGGCTATTACCTGCCACATACCTATCAAAAAGCTCTTCTTAAAACTCAGGTTTTCTTCATGGTCTGTGCTGCTCTTGCCAAACATTTTTTCAACAAATAATAATATCACACCACCCACCAGCAACGCTACGGCTACAGTGGTGGGGCTCTCTAGCAGTTCGTCTATCTTGTCTGAAAACAACTTTCCAAAAACCAGTGCTGGAAAAACAGCTACTATTAGTTTTAGGTAGAAGTCCATACGTTTCAGGTCAAAGAATTTTTTCCAGTACAGCACCACTACAGATAGTATGGCACCAAGTTGTATACACACCTCAAACAGTCGTGTAAACTCGCGCTCCTGTTCTGTAAAGGTCTTGTTGGGGTTCATGATAGCATCAGTGATGATCATATGCCCAGTAGATGAAATGGGCAAAAATTCAGTAATGCCTTCTACTATGCTGAGTACAATGGTGTCGAGCCAAGTCATGCGTTATGGTATGTTGATGTATTTGTGAGTTTGTAAAGATAACTGCCATTCAGGGTGCAGTTTTATGTAGTCTATTATCAGCGGTGTTACTGCATCTCGTTTGCTCCATTCTGGTTGCAAGTATAGCTTACAACTGTCATTTACTTTGGCTGCATGTTGTTCTGCCCATTCCAGGTCCGATTTGTGGTATACTACCACTTTTAGTTCGTTGGCAGCAGCCAGAGCGCTGTCCAACGGGGCTTTAAACTTTTTGGGCGATAATGTAACCCAGTCAAGCAGACCAGTAAGTGGGTGTGCTCCAGATGTTTCTATGTGTATACTACAGCCGGCTTCATGAAGTGCATGGCAGAGGTCATCAAGGTTGTGCATAGCTGGTTCTCCACCAGTTATTACCACTAGTCGTCCTGAGTGTTCGGTTGCAGCAGCTACGATGTCTTGTGTGGTCATATGTTGATGTGCTGCAGCATCCCAGCTTTCTTTTACATCGCACCAAACGCAGCCCACATCGCACCCACCCAGCCGCACAAAGTAGGCAGCTTTGCCAGTGTGCACTCCTTCGCCCTGTAAGGTATAGAAGTGCTCCATCACTGGATATGAACTTGTATGTATTTTTGTGTTCAATTGTTTTTGTTAATAGCCGGCAAAGTTCGCAAAGTATTGCGAACATTACCCTATTAAATATTCAGCACTGTATTGTGTGTCTATATTTCTATAGTAGTTGGCGTTTTTAGCGCTATCTACCTCTTAGTTTAGCAGCCAGTAGTGTGTTTTTCATCAATCCACATATGGTCATTAGCCCCACACCTTTAGGCACTGGTGTTATATAGCTGCTTATGGGGGCTACATCGTCAAAGTCTACATCACCTACCAGTCTGCTGCCGCTTTTTTTGGTGGGATCATCTATACGGTTAATGCCTACATCTATTATTATAGCACCGGGTTTTACCATATCAACAGTCACATATTTTGGTCGGCCTATGGCAGCTATTATGATGTCGGCACTTAGGGTGTGTTCTTTAAGGTTTTTGGTGCGCGAGTGGCACATGGTTACCGTAGCATTACCCGGATTGCCGTTGCGGCTCATAAGTATGGTCATGGGTGTGCCCACGATGTTGCTTCGCCCTATCACCACGCAGTGCATACCTGTGGTGTCTATTTTGTAGTATTCCAGCATCAGCATTATGCCGTAGGGTGTAGCTGGCAAAAAGGTTGGCTGCCCCAGCAGCATTCGCCCTTGCGATATAGGGTGAAAACCATCTACATCCTTGTCGGGTGTTATTGCATTTATTACTGAGTCGGGCGATATATGTTCAGGCAGAGGCAGTTGCACCAGTATGCCATCTATAGCATCGTCATTGTTCAGTTGTTCTACCTCGGCTATCAGTGCAGCCTCGCTGATGTCGGCTGGTAATCGAAGTAGGGTAGAGTCAAACCCCAGTTCTTCGCAGTGTTTCACTTTTGAGCCCACATAGGCTTCACTGGCAGGATTGTTACCTACTAGTATGGCGGCCAAATGTGGTTTTTTGCCACCCTCAGCTTGCCATTCAGTTACTTCCTGCTTTATCTGTTCTTTTATGTGGCCCGATACCAGTACGCCGTCAAGTAGTTGCATATAGATAGATAATTTGCGTTGAAGATAGCAAAAATGAATAGGTTTTATGGTGTCTTTTTGGTGGGTATTTACAAAAAGCATTTTGTTGCACTTGCAATAATCCCCAGATGTGGCCCTAGTAGGAATCCGCTTTTTTTAATGTACCGTTGTTGTTGAGTGATGGATTTGTGTAATGGAGAACTATCTCTGATTTACACAAAAACACCGTACTTCTGTTAGAAAGTACGGTGCAAAAAGTAGTAGTGTTTTATTGTTTTTTCCTTCTGTTTTTTGTTACCTCGTAGCGATGTTTTCTGTAGTTGAGTACGTTGGTAGGCACATTACAACCAAAACCCAACAGCATATGCAAGAATGGATCTTCAGGCTCTTCAAAATTAAGCAGAGCGGGTATGTCCATTTGTTGCTTCACGAAGTATTTTGTGTACATGTGGCTGAGTCCTATTCTTGGACCGTCAGATATATTTCTACCTGTTTGGTGAAACATCATGGTGTTAAATAAGAATAAGGAACCAGCTTTAGCTTCCACAGAAATAGAATGTTTTTCAATAAATTCAGCAGATGGTTGATAGCCTATTTTGTGAGAATGTGGCACTAATTGTGTAGCACCTGTAGACGAGTTGAAGTCTGTGATACAGTAGAATGCATTGATTGCTATCATAGGGTCGCACACAAAGTTCTGGTGAGATAAATCTCTATGCCAATTGCTCATACTATGTACCAGATTAGGGTACACTATAACGCCATTTTGTGCCTGAAGAATAAAATAGTTGCCCAGTATGGCTCTGATAATAGGTATGATTTTATCGTTGTTGAATAGAGTGTAGAAAAATTTGTCGTACACAAAGGGAGCTCTAGCGATGTTGCTCTCCTCTGTTGAATCAAGATCAAAGAAAGGTTCCGTTTCCTTCTTTTGAATTTCATACACTTCAAAAATTTTCTTTCTTACCAAAGCAAGTTCATCTGGCGATAGGACATCTTCAATAATGGTGTACCCGAGAATATCTAATTCTTCTAGCTCTTTTTTGAAATTGTTTTCCATGTTTTATTTTTTTTTGAGAGGAAAGTGTGTTTTGCTGTTGTTTGGTTCAACTTATAACGACCATGTAAGTTGTTAATTTTTGCGAAGTTAAACACTTCTACTTTTCCTATTCAATGATAAAAATCATTTTACGTTATTATTTTAGTCAAAATTGTTAAGTCATTGATCGTTAAATTTGGATTTACACAGTACCTAGTGAAGTGTCCTTATGCTGATTTTTGTCATTTCGGTGCACTTCTACTGCCAAGATAGAGGTAATATCTCGTAACTTTATTGTTACTCAGTTGTGATGTATGCGTAAGTTGTCTTTAATATTTGGGCTGTTAGCTGTTTTTTTGTTTTTTATTGCTAATTCGTGCAAGCACCCTGTGCAGCAAATAGCCATACCAGATTACGGAGGTTTTCCGGATGAGATAGGCAAAATAATGATTAATAAATGTGCGACTGCGGGTTGTCACAATGCTGCTAGTTATCAAAACAGTGCTGGGCTATTGCTAGACACGTGGGAGCACCTCCTACAGGGTGGCAATAGTGGTGCATCTATTATAGCATACAGCCCTGATTTCAGTCCTTTGTTATACTTTGTAAACACAAATGCTGATAGAGGTGTTGTAGCTACTCCTACTATGCCCTACGATGCGTCTGGCACCAATGCAAATACACTTAGTGATGACGAATATAGCACATTGCGAACATGGATAGCTAATGGTGCGCCCGACAAAGATGGAAATATTCCTTTCTCAGCTAATGCAGACACTCGCCAAAAGTATTACCTTACTCAACAAGGTTGCGATCAGGTGGCAGTTATAGATGCAGCTTCTAATTTGGTAATGCGCTACATAAGCGTAGGGTTTGATCCTTCTAACACAGAAAGTCCCCATTGTCTTCGCACCGATGCTGCGGGAAGATTTGCCTATGTTAGTTTCCTAAACGGTACTGGTTTACAGAAGATAGATTTGCTTACAGATAAAGTGGTAGGAAATGTGACATTAGGTAGTGGCTCATGGAACATACTCTATATAGCTCCGGGCGACACAGCATTGGCCACCACTGACTGGACCAGTAATGGAAGAGTACTGTATGTGTCTACTGGCAATATGGTGAACCTTCCGGGTCTTACGGGTAGTGGTGCTGGGGCGTTTGTGTATCCACATGGCATAGCAAGTGATGCTAATTTCGATACCTGCTTCATAACTGCACAGTATGGCAATGTCGTGTATAAATATGCGCCCAAGGTCCCTTACTACAAGCGTATAAGTATCAACGGCAACCCTCCTGCCACAACCAATAGTGGAGACAATACCTCCCCTAACCCGCATGAAATTTTAATGTCGCCAGATTACAGTAAATATTTTCTTACCTGTGAGGGTACAGATGAAGTAAGAGTGATAGATGCACATACAGATGCCGTCCTAGCTGTAATTCCAGTAGGTAATCTGCCCCAAGAGGTGGCCATTTCTAAAACTAAGCCTTACCTGTTTGTAACCTGTATGGAGGATGTCAACTCATCTACTTTACCAGGAAGGAGAGGTTCTGTGTACGTTATTAATTACAAAACATACGATGTAGTAGCTGTGCTAAATGGCGACTTTTATCAGCCTCATGGCATAAGTGTAGACGATAAAAATGGTACAATAATGGTAGCTAGTACTAATGGCAATCCTGATGGTCCTGCACCGCACCATGCTACCGCATGTGGGGGGCGAGCAGGCTGGTACTCGGTTTATGATCTTAACACATTGAAACCCCTAAGCAACAAAAGGTATCAAGTTACAGTTATGCCTTACTCAGCCGATGTTCGTTTTAAAAATCCTTAGTTGTTCTGGTATTTATTTAACCGCTAAAAGTTCTTCTATTCGTTTATACAATTTCATAGAGGTTTCGGCATAATCTCCCCATTCATTTACAATAAAATTTCGGGCAGTATCGCCTAGTCTTTTGCGTTGATCTGTATTTGTAATGAGGCTCAATAGTTCCGTTGCTAATGCTGCTGGCGACTTCATGGGCACTAAAATACCATTATCGTTATTGTTGATAACCTCCGGATGGCCGCACATCGCAGTTGTTACGGAGGGTAAACCTGCCGACATAGCCTCCAGCAACACACACGCTATACCCTCCCAATGCGAGGGTAAACAAAAAATGTCAGCGGCATTGTAAACAGTATGCAACATATCAGGTTTAATCTCACCTAGCCCCACAAAGTTTTTTTCCAGGCCACGCTTCTTTGCTTCCTCTTTCAGGTTCAGATCAAAAGGTTTGGAGTATACCCCTACCAGCACAAAATTATCAGTTGTTTCCTTCACTATTTGCAATGCATCCAGCAGGTCCACCCATCCTTTTCTTACAATTGCCGACCCAACATTGAGTATTGCTATCTTATCCTCTGGTATACTGTACTGGCGTTTCAGTGCACTTTTTTCTTGCACACTTACTGGGTGTATGATGTCATGTTCTGCGCCCATATGTATGACATCATAGGGTAGGTTCTGTTTTACTAGTTCGTTGGCAGTAACGCATAAGTAGTCAGCAACTGCACAACGCAAGTCTGCTTCTATCCAGGTTTTACTAAATATATCAAAATTTCTTTTATTCTCATTGGGGTATACTGTTACGTCATCACCTATGGCCAGTACTCCCGATTTAACCCCAAGCCTATGTGCAGCTTCTTGCACTAAATAAGAATCTGGTAACCACTGAGAATAGAAAAAGTCATTGTGTGCGTCTAGTTTTATATTATTCGACCTGAAAAAGCCGATGATACAATCAACATAGCGCTCCAGATAGGTTTTCTTTTCTAGTCTGTTGGGTCTTATATTCCTAATTCTTGGATAATGTACTGTTACACCATCATGCACAGCTTTGTTAGGGTATGACCATCTTGCATAATTTTTCCATTCAGGGTCTAGCTCCGAAAAAGGAAAAGGTGGATTCCATAATGTAGGAACGATTACTTGCAAATCAGCTCCGTTTTTTATCAACCCTTTATATTGCCTGTGCGCAAAAATTCCTCGCCATCTTAGCTCAGGATGCTCAAAAGGATATATTGACGGGAATGCCCAGATATTCATTCTTAAAAACCTTTAATATTTACCGCTGCCATTTACATTTATAATGCACTAAATTTAGATGCTATTGTAGTGATGCCAGGCAAGAATTTAGCAGCGAAGATAATCTTTTTGCCCTATCTGTATAAAAAACGCTTTGTGCAGCATTATGGATTCTAATTATGGTTTACACACAGATAATTGTTGCACTAAAACAAACATATAGTAGGGTTTTGTTTTCCGTAATCGATTCGTATATTGTGTTATCTACACAATTTAGGCAAAAAATGTAGAATAATTTCTACACTTTTTGCACACTTTTTGACTTTAGCACAATCTTATAACATTGGGACAATCATTATTAGTAAATTTGTGAAAAACATAGTGTCATTATCAATACATGTTATGCGCTGTTAATCATCGTTTTGTGTGTTTTTGGAAGTATTTTCAATAATTATAAACGAATCATTTGGGTAAATTGGCAAAAGTGGACTGATAGTTGATTATCAATGTATTGTAGAGGAGCATATTGTTTAATAAACTTAAAATATATCGTTATGAGAAAAGCAGATATCGTAGGCAGCATTGCAGAAAAAACAGGAATACCCAAAGTAGATATCCTAGTTGCTTTAGAAGCATTTTTTAAGGAGGTTAAAACCTCTCTGGAAGAAGGCGAGCCCGTTTATGTTCGTGGATTCGGTAGTTTCATACTCAAAAAACGCGCCGCGAAAGTAGGTAGAAACATCAAGAAGAATGTTGCAGTAGAAATACCCGAACATTTTGTACCAGCCTTCAAGCCATCAAAAGAATTTGTATTGGCCGTAAAGGAGTCATCCCATGAGCTAGTAGCACATGCCGATGATGATAGTGCCGATACTGAATAGTGACCACACTGCATTAGTGATTTCGTTACCTTTGCAACAAAATTTAAAGCGTTGAGGCAGGTACATTATATCACAATCGCAGTAGCAATAATATTAATCGCTCTTTTATACTGGGGAGGCAACACAGTACCACCAGCCAAAAAGCCAGCTGTAACACCTATGCAGCAGGCAGCCGCTAATGGCGCTGGTTCCCAGGGCCCTAACACCATGAAGGCAGCCTCTTTTGACTCTATACTTACAGCGTCCCGTAAGCAACTACCCAAAACAGTAGCTGACTCTGTATTATTCATCGAAAACGAACTTGCAGCCATCCGTGACTCATCACGCATGGCTGTAGTTTTTACGAAACTGTCGGGGGTATGGGAACGCAACAAACAGTACCCTGTTGGAGTTTTTTATAGAGCAATGGCAGCAAAATTGGAAAGTTCGGAAAAAAAGCTCACCTTTGCAGCCCAATTATTTTTGGAACTACTTGAGCATGAGGGCAATCGCGCCATTCAACTCTGGGAAGCATCAGAAGCAATCAGTTGTTTGGAGTTGTCCTTGAAAATCGACTCTACCAACGAAGAAGCAAAATTGGCAATGGCGTCCGCTTACATTCAAGGCACAGAACAACCTATGGTAGGTGTACAAATGCTTTTGGCTATCACTCGTGAGAAGCCTGACGACGTACCAGCCAATATGCTTTTGGGAAGAATGTCAATACAGTCGGGACAGTATGAAAAAGCGATAAAACGTTTTGAAACTGTGCTGAAAACAGAGCCTAACAACAAAGAAGCTTTATACTTCCTTGCTCAGGCTTACGAAGAAACCGGTAATAAACAAAAAGCAATAGAGCTGCTGGAAAAATGCAAAATGGTTGTAAACAACCCTGAATTCAGCAGAGATATTGACCAACACATAAATTCATTAAAGTAACTTTTAAAATCTCATATTATGCCTTGTGGTAAGAAGAGGAAAAGACATAAAATAGCCACTCACAAACGTAAAAAACGTCTGAGAAAGAACCGTCATAAAAAGAATAAGTAGGCTATTAATCCCACTGCTTCCTTACAAACGCTGCCGCATTTCTGCACATCGCCAGTACACATTTTTGTGCTGCCGGCGATGTGTAGATTTATTACTACAGCCTTAAGGCCTCGCTGATACTATGGGGGCGATTGCAGCTGAAGCAGATTTGGTTGTTACCAATGAATAAAGAACTTATTATAAATGCATCGGGGGAAGGTGTAGAGTTGGCGTTACTTGAAGACAAGAAACTAGTCGAACTACATTATGAACGCGGTCAGGGTCAATTTGCTGTGGGTGATATTCACCTTGGCAAAATCAAAAAACTCATGCCTGGTCTTAATGCAGTTTTTGTAGATGTAGGTTATGAAAAAGATGCATTTCTACATTATACTGATCTCAGCCCTCATTTACGATCCCTTATCAAATTCACCAAATTGTGCATCGAAGGAAGCGCAAATTGGGGGGATGATTTTGGTAGATTCAAAAACGAACCCGAAATTCTGAAGTCTGGGAAGATAACCGAAGTATTCAACGGAAAACCCGAAATACTTGTTCAGGTACTCAAAGAACCCATTTCTTCAAAAGGACCAAGGCTTAGTTGCGAAATATCACTTCCCGGAAGGTTTGTGGTGGTCACCCCATTCAATGATGTAGTGGCTATCTCACGAAAAATACACTCGTCTGAAGAGCGCAAGCGACTGCAGCGCATAGTAGAAAGCATCAAACCTAAAAATCTGGGTGTAATTGTACGTACTGCTGCCGAAGGCAAAAATACTGCCGAACTTCATGCCGATATACTAGAGCTAGAGAAAATTTGGAAAGGCATTGAAAAAAATCTGAAGGGCGCTAAACCTCCTCAGATGATAATGAGCGAGCAAGATAAAACCACTTCAATACTCAGAGATCTACTTAACGATAGCTTCCAGAAGGTAGTGGTAAATGACAAAAATCTGCTTGCCGTTGCCAAAGAATATATCTCAAAAGTATCGCCAGGTCAGGAAGATATTGTAAGCCTGCACAATGGTAATGGTTCTATTTTTGACACCTATGGGGTAGCTAAACAGGTGAAATCTGCTTTTGGCAAAACCGTAAATATGAATAGTGGTGCTTATTTAATCATTGAGCATACAGAGGCACTTCATGTTATTGATGTTAATAGTGGCACTCGTAGCCCCGAGGCGGGTCAAGAGGCTAATGCGTTGGCTACTAATCTTGAGGCTGCACAGGAAGTTGTGCGTCAAATGAGACTTAGAGATTTAGGTGGTATTATCATCATTGACTTCATAGACATGAAACTTGCAGATAACCGCAAGCAACTCTTTGATGCAGTAGAAGCATTGATGACCAACGACCGCGCTAGACACACGGTATTACCTATTTCTAAGTTCGGACTGATGCAGATCACCCGCCAGCGCTTGCGTCCAGAGATCAACATTTCCACCGCTGAACTTTGTCCTACCTGCAAGGGTACAGGTAAAATAGGACCTTCTATATTATTGGCAGACGATATAGAAAAAGACCTCAAATACATAGTGAGTCAGGGTGTGAGAAAACTAAAATTGCATGTTCACCCTATATTGGAGGCCTACCTTACCAAGTGGAGTATCTTTAAACCATCTATTGTAAAGAAGTGGGACAAAGAGTATAAAGTAAAAGTTACAGTAGTGGGCGACAATGATTCTCCGCTTACTGAGTACAACTTTTATGATGCGCTAACTGATGACCTTATAAAATTATAGTTGCTTTAGTAGTTATCCCATTGCACCTTGTAATAGTATTTGTATTGAAAAAGACATTGTCAAATGGGCTGCATCTCGCAACCCATTTTTAGTGTTGTGCTTTTGTAACTTATTCTTGGCACTGACCACTGTACTTATAATAATTGTACTTTTATACCTCAAATCGTTTTGTGTGAAAGCTATTATACCAGTTGCCGGAGCAGGTACCAAACTACGACCACTTACTTATACCCAACCCAAAGCCCTTATTCCTATAGCTGGCAAAACCATATTGGGCGTAATAATAGATCAACTGGTAGACGCAGGTGTTTCTGAGTTTGTGTTTGTGATTGGCTATCTGGGCGAAAAAATTCAACGATACATTGATAAAACATACCCTAACCTAACTTGTACTTTTGTCAATCAGAGCGACAGACGAGGAACTGGTCATGCTATTTGCCTCACACGCGATGCTGTAATGAATGATGAAGTGATGATAGTGCTGGGCGATACAGTTTGCGATTATAATGTAAAGGAGATCATCAATAGTGATGTATCGCAAATAGGTGTAAGAAAGGTGGACGACCCTCGTAGTTTTGGTGTGGCTGAGCTCAACGATAAGGATATGGTAGTGAGAATGGTGGAAAAACCACTAATACCTAAGTCTAACATGGCAATGGTGGGCATCTATTACATCAAAGAAACTGCTGCAATGTTTGCTGCACTCGAAAACATCCTCAGCAAACCAGCCGATGAAAATGGCGAATATCACCTTACCAATGCGCTGCAACTAATGGTGGAGCAAGGCACGAAACTGCATGCTTTCCGTGTCAATAACTGGTTCGACTGCGGCAAAAAAGAAACGTTACTCTCTACCAATGCTACTTTATTGCGGCAAATGGAGGAAACACATCCTCACAAAGAAGCATATCAATACGAAAGTACCGTTATCATACATCCGGTCAATATTGCTGAGGGGTGCATTATTCGCCACAGCATCATCGGGCCAAATGTTACTATAGGAGAACACTCTAAGATAGAATCCTCCATCGTTCGCGACTCCATCATTGGTTCATATGCCGAGTTGCAGCAAGTAGTTCTCAATTCCTCCATAATAGGCAATGATGCTTACATACGCGGGTTGAGCCAAAGCCTCAACATAGGCGATAATACCGAAATTGACCTTGGCTAATAGTCTGTGGTAGAGAAAGATGAATCTATTGTCAACAACACAAGATATCACTTAGCACCACTATTGGGTTTTCTGTTGTTCTTCGGTTTCTTCGGGTTCCTTGCCACCTATATTAAACAGGCGATAAGCAAGTTCTTTACCTGTTTCCTCGGCTTTCTGCCAAGCGAACGACTGCTGCGCTACTATATAGTTGCCGCCATTATCCAGCACATAGTAGGTGATACTTTTTTTCTTGCCTTTGCCTGTAAATATCACATAGGCTTCTGGTGCACGTACAGTGCTGTTGCCATTTATCCAGTTTATGTTACATGCACGTAGTCGCTTCACCACATCTTGGTCCACATCACCGCTCACATGCAGTGTCAGGTTGGGTTTCAGGCCTGTAAATGGCATTAACTGTGGGTATAGCTTGTACAATTCATATAGCCATTCATCTCTTTCTCTACCACTACCTAGCGCATTTGCACACTCTGCTTCCGCCTGATATAATCTAGCAGTAAACAGTTTTTCGTATTCAGCATCAGTGTTAGGGTCGCGCAGTAGCTTATTCAACATTGGTTTGGCCTGTTTGTGTTTGCCTTGTTCCATGAGCAGCTTAGCTGTAAAAAACTCAAAATACTTGCGTATGTACTGTCTTTTGTCTGTAGCCGCTTCTTTCCTGAATCTGTTAAGGAAATATCGGGTACTGAAATCCTTGACCAGATACCATATCTCGTCCCACGACACTACATTTTCAGTAGAGAAGAGTTTATATATCACCCGCTCACGTTCTGGGTTCTGAGCAAATTGGTTGATAATCAAAAACTGTTGCAGGTATTTGTCGCTCAGCTTGCGGGCCATACTTGCCAGCACCTTGGGGTTATACCACCAGTTGCTATGTTCAAATTTGTCCATCTGCCATGCTTGCTCTTTGTTTACAAGTTTTATGACTTGCAAACTGAACTCATAGTGACTTTGACCCAATGTGGTGCCTATATGTAGCTCTTTAAAGTCAGCTGCTCTTTTGCCATATCGTTCAGCCTGCGCCACTTGTCCGTCGTAAGTAAGGCTACGTGCCAGAGCGATATTATACCAGCCATAGCCGGGTGTAGAGCCACCAGCCCTTATCATGTTACGTGCTAGCGCTGCACCATTTTTAGGGTTGGCTTTGTATAGGTGCAGTATGGTGGTGAAGTAGGCCCACTCTTGCAGTCGTTTGTCTCCTGCATCTTGCTCGCTGGCTATTTTGTATTCAGCCTCTGCGGTTCTGAAGTCGCCACATATACTTTTGAAGTTAGCATAATTGTTGTGCGGCAGTCTGCCGTTTTTGCGCATAAGCTCAAAGTAGTACTCAGCTGAATCTATTCTGAAGTTGTAAGCATGTAATATGTTTTTGTAGTGATACACGCCGCTTTTTTCTTGGGCTATATAGCCTGGCGGAAACAACGTAGCGTTGATAGCCTTGTTTTTATCTATCCTGTGCATACCACTATCCAGATACCTATTGGCAAGGGCTTCATTTTCATCGATCGTGTTTTTCAGAAAAGGGTACTTGGCAGTGGTATAGAACCGGTTGCGGTGCACCGTCCAAGCTAGCATGTTGTAAGGGTCTAGATAATACTCTCTCTGAAAATTATACTTTATTGCCCTCCGCAATACAGGAATTATTTTATCGGGTTGGTCGGTGTTGCCATATGCATGTACCAGCGTATTGGCTATAGTAGTATAGTCTATTTGAAAGTTGTAGGCAGGCAGTACTATCAATATGTTGTCGGAACGTACACTTAGTGCTCGTTTATAGTCACGCTCCAGCAGTTGCAACGCCTTTTCTAGGGCTACTATTGCATTTCTAAATCCCGCATAATCTGCCGCATGGTTGTACTTATATATCCCTTCAAACATCCACCCCACATAGTAGGTACTATCTGTTCTTTTAAACTCTCTAGACCTTGGCAGTGCATCCTCGCCATACATGTTTTCGATGGCCCGTTTGGCATCAATATTGGCTCTTTGTGCCTCTTTGCCTACTGGGTGTTTGGGCATCAGCTCAGGGGGTAGTTCGCGTTGCACACCACCACGCTGCCCATAACCCATTACGGCTACGCACAGCATACACAGCACAATTATTGCTGTGTACATGTGTTTACTCCCTCTCTGCACTGCTGCTTTACTTTCAGTAGCCATTTGTAAGACGCCGTCACCAGCGAAATTCATTTTTCTTTTATTGTAAAACTAAAAACTAAAGCCTGACTGTAATTGACCCTTACCCAAACAACCTAAGTTTTGCAAGCCGTTCGCATTCTTTCACTATAATGGATTCCAGTGCTTTCAGCTTTCCATCTTTGTTTCTATATATTAGTCGGTGCTCCAGCACGGCGCGCGTTATATCGCGCACATCATCTTCTGTTACAAAGGTTCTTCCTTTCACCAGTGCGTAGGCACGCAGACACTTCAGAAAAGCAATACCACTCCTAGTAGATGCACCCAGCGATACATCAGGGTGCGAGCGTGTTTGTCGCACTATGTTGCTCACGCCCCTTACTATTTCTTCGTGCACATGCACTTGTCCGGCTTGTGCTTGCAGGTCTAGTATGTCGTGCATGGTTAGTACCTGTTGCAGGTCTGTGAGGTTACGTGCTATTTGCAAATACTCTCTGTAGATGTTCATTTCGGTTTCTTCATCCACATACCCAAAGTAAATTTTCATAAAGAACCTATCAAGCTGAGCCGCAGGTAGGGGATAGGTACCCTCCATTTCTATAGGGTTCTGAGTGGCTATCGTAAAGAACATCTGCTCTAGCATCAGCGTACTATCCCCCACTGTTACTTGGTGCTCTGCCATAGCCTCTAGCAGGGCACTCTGCACCTTGGGCGATGCACGGTTTATCTCATCTGCCAGCAGTACATTGCAAAACAGAGGTCCTTTTTTAAACACAAATTCTTTCGATCGGTCGTCAAATATATGTGTACCGATAAGGTCCATAGGTAGCAAATCGGGTGTAAACTGTATGCGTTTAAATAATACATGCCCAGCATCACTACCACCACTTATGCACTGTGCCAGCGTACGAGCCAGCACGGTTTTACCCGTGCCAGGATTGTCTTCCATTAGTATGTGCCCACCAGCCAGTAGGCATGTTATCACCATGTCTATTTGTGTACGTTTACCTCGTATCACCTGCTCCATTTGGTTAGCCAGTCTGGCTATTGCCTCTGTTGCGTCTATCTTATTTTCTTCAGCAGCCAGTGTTTCCGTTACAGCATCTGTCATGTGTATAATACTTTATACAATTTTACACCATAATAACGTACTATCTCATTGCCGCGTTGTAATTTTTTGTGAAAAGAAATGCTTGGCATTACTGCACTTTTATCTTTAGTTTTTTCTACTCTTCACTGTACCTAGGTCAAAGTTCAATACGCTATTACTTTTTCTCTTTCAGCACAAACGAACTAAAGAATCTATCCATCGATTTGTTATTGTCGTTTTTGGTTTCGCAGCCCACTTCCAGTATGTATGCTCTATTTTTTACCAGATAAACATGTAGTTTCATGATTCCCTGCCCTTCCATAAAGCTTATTTTTACCTCTCTGCCTGGGTAACTGCTTAGCAGCACTCTTTTTTCTTCTATTATCTGTCCTTTCAGGTTGCTTACTGTGCCTTTTATTGCATTCTCAAAAAACTCGTCGATATACTCATCCTTAAAGTCTGAGTTCACTAAGCTGTCAGGGTAGTCTGAGTAAATGACCCCATACACTGAGTTTTCGTCTTTGTATTTCCCTACTTCATGTATCACTACATTCATATTCAGCTCACCTATTTCAGTTTGTATCTTCCGCTCAGACTCCTCTGGTTTTCTCGGAAACTCAATACTGAATTTGTTGTCCTTAGACTGTATTTTCACCCAGGTTTCAGGTGCAAACCCCGACAACAATATCACCATCAGTATACCTACACATATTTTTAGGCCCTTCATGTTCTACGTTCCTCCTTCAGTTTTTTTATAGTTTACAGGTAAAGTTAATTAAACTTATCCACCGTATATGTTATTACTCATTTATGCATCAAAGCCACCCTTTGCGGAGTGGCTTTGATGGTCATTGTTTCAGTATGTTAGTTATTAGTGAGCATGATGATGGCCATGGCTATGGTCGTGGTGGTGATGCATAGCATGTGCATCAGCCAGCTTGAAGAATCCTTCTTCATCTATCTCCTTGTGCTCAGTAGCAAACTGAGTCTCTAAGAAGCTGAACAAACGACCAAACAACAAACGACGATAGGTTTCATCCATCATTTTTTCGTCCTTGGTCAGTGTTTTCAGGTAGCCATCCATCCATGGTGTTTCGTCCTCGTCATCTGGGCCCAAACCAAAGTAAGCCAGCACACGTGTTTTTACATCGTTCATTACCTCATCGCGCGTCACATTTATGCCGTTTTTGCCCATTATAGTGTCGCTTATCAACTGCCAACGCAGTTGGTGCTCAAAACCAGGGAATTCATTTGCTACTTCCTCAGCTGATTTTATTTTTTCACCACCTTCGCGCAGCCAGCGTCTCAGGAAGGTTTCAGGTAGTTGTATGGGAGTATTGTGTACCAATAACTCAAACATTTCATTGTGCAGACGCTCGCCAGCTATGCGGTCAAATTCTTTCTCCAATTCAGCCTTTACCAGCTCTCTGAATTCTGTTTCGCTGTTGATGTTTTTACCAGGAAACACCTTTTCATACAGTTCGCTGCCCATTTCGGCAGGTATCAGGTGGCCCACCTTGGTAATGGTCATTTTGCAGGTTTGGTTGGCTGCTCCTGCATCCAGTTTCAGTCCTTTCAGGTATCCTGCCAGTTCTTCTTCTGTACATACCGATGCTGGGGTAAATACCAGTGTATCTTCTGGTTTTTTGCCCATCAGCATTTCTTTCAACTTACTAGGCATTTTATCTAGCACCTCAGTATCTTCTACTTTTTCGCTGCCGCTTGCCACATTGCCATCTGCATCGCATATCTCATAGGCGCTGTATATGATGTTTTCTTTGTCGGTCACTTCAAGCTGGGCATCTACCTTACCCGATCTGCGTTTGATGCGATCCATCTCATCATCCATCATTTTTTCGGTTACAGGTATTTTATAGCGTGTCAGTTTCGATCCTTTTATTACAGACTCTACATCAAAATCTGGTTTCAGTCCTATCTCAAACGTGAAATCCACATCCGTAGGGTTTGCCATACTGAGGTGGTAGTCGTTTTCAGGAGGCAGTATCATTGGCTGTGCAAAGATGGCTATTCGCTCATTCTTCATATACGTTTCCAGTTCTTTGCCTGCTACCCTTATCACTTCTTCGTTAAACACCGACGGACCGTACATCTTACGTATCATACCAGTAGGCACCATACCCTTTCTGAAGCCGGGTACATTTGCTGTTTTGGCATATTGTTTCATTGTCTTCTCAAACGACGGCATGTAGTCGTTCTTTACAAGTTTCACGGTTATCTTGTCATGCAACGTACCTATGTTTTCGCGCGTCACAGTAGCCATAAGTTGTTATATTTTTAAATGTTAAAAAAACAACCGGTACCCATCATAAGGTCCGGCTTGCTGTTAAAAAGTGTGCGAAGATACAACTTTCCATACAGGTAATTATATAATTGTTATCTCTTGGCATTGCATTGCTTTTATCGCTCACCCCTACAGAAATAAACTCCGTTTCCAATGTATATGAACCTCTGACGTAGTTTTTCAAAGTAATTATTTGCTCTACTGATATATATTGTATTCTTTCCCCCACCCACAAAAAACAACAGCCGTTATCCTGCTAAAAATTAATTTTGTGGTACTAATGCCTTCACACACCCATACCGATTACTTCAGTACAGATACTGCTTTCGATAGTTTGTATCCCATATACATCCGCAACCTGTCTGAGATGCACTGGACCCCCCTGCACATTGCGCGTGCTGCAGGTCATTTTTTGGCAGCTTCGCCCAATGCCCGCATTATAGATATCGGGGCTGGTGCAGGCAAATTTTGCATTGCAGCTGCACACTTCACTACCGCTACCTTTTATGGCATAGAGCAGCGGCGCAACTTTGTACAGGCTGGCAATAAGGTCATAACTAAGCTGGGCATCAACAATGCAAAACTCATTCATGGCAATTTCACCGACCTCGACCTGTCTACTTACACAGGCATATATTTCTACAACTCGTTTCACGAGAATATAGTACTCGAAGACTCGCTCGACGATAAAATAGAGCGATCGTCAGAGCTTTACGACCTATACAACCATCACCTGCTCAGCCAGCTAAAGGCAATGCCCAATGGCACACGTTTGGCCACCTATTGGTTGTCTGTAGCCGAAATACCGGGCTGCTACAAGCTATGCGCTACTTTCCACAACGATCTGCTGAAGTTGTGGATAAAGGAATATTAGTAGCGTACTGTATGCTCCTTCTCCTGTTAATTTAGATTGGTTCGTTACTCGTTTTTTTATCATCCTTCCTTACCTTCATAGTCATTATGAAAACTGCTGTCAACAAAGAAGATCTGTTTCAAGACCGATATAACAACCTCAACGACCGCCAGCGCGATGCTGTAGATACTATATATGGTGCGGTGATGGTAATAGCTGGCCCGGGTACAGGCAAAACCGAAGTATTGGCTATGCGTATTGCCAACTTGCTGCGCAGCGAGGCGCAAGTGCAGCCACAAGAAGTGCTGTGCCTTACCTACACTGACGAGGCTACCAACTCTATGCGCCGCCGACTGGTGCAGATAACCGGACCAGCTGCGCACAAAATCAACATCTATACCTTTCATAGCTTTTGTAATATGGTCATTCAGGCCAACCCTGACTACTTCTCTCGTAGAGAGATGCAGGCTATAGACGACCTAGAGAAAGCCGAATTATTGCACACGATGCTAGAGGAGCTACCACAAGGGCACTTGCTACGCAGGCTTAGTGGCGAGCTCTACTACGATACCAAAAGGCTGGTGAAACTGTTTGACATGATGAAGCAGGAGCACCTTACTCCCTCCAACATATCTGACGCTATAGACGACTATCTGGCCGACTTGCCCAATCGTGAAGAGTACATTTATAAAGTAAACAGTAAAAACAATAAAAAAGGCGACCTGAAGCAATCTAAAATTGACGACGAAAAACGTAAAATGGAGATTACCAGAGCTGCTGCTGCACTCTTTACCAACTATCAAGACCGCATGCGTGCTGCTGCCCGCTACGACTATCACGACATGATACTTTGGGT
Organism: Flavipsychrobacter stenotrophus; assembly: GCA_945902755.1. GTDB lineage: Bacteria > Bacteroidota > Bacteroidia > Chitinophagales > Chitinophagaceae > Nemorincola > Nemorincola stenotropha_A. Next base: position 3,024 of record CAMDNC010000004.1, on the reverse strand, counting down.
GCTCGATGCCTTTGGTAAACATCCGGTTTTGTTGCAAAGCTATCAGGAGCGATACCAATACATACTCGTAGATGAGTTTCAGGATACTAACGGTGCCCAAAACGAATTGCTGACGTTTCTAACCTCTTACTGGGACAACCCCAATGTGTTTGTAGTGGGCGACGACGACCAAAGTATCTACGAATTTCAGGGGGCGCGCATCCGCAATATCATAGACTTCTACGATAGGCACAGTGCCGATATAAAAGTGATAGTACTACCTCAGAACTACCGCTCGTCGCAGGCGGTGATAGATAGGGCTATGGCCACTATACAGCACAACAAACAACGCCTCATCAATCAGTTGCACAGTCTGCAACTGGACAAAAACATAGTAGCGGCCAATGAACGGTTTCTGGAGGGTAAAGACACTGTGGAGCCAGAGATAAGGGTATATCAGAATATACTACAAGAAGAAGCACACATAGTGCTGCAAATAGAGGCGCTGAGAGATAAAGGTGTGCCCCTGCGCGATATAGCAGTGCTGTATGCGCAGCACAAACAAGCCGACAATATAATAGCGCTTATGCAGCGCAAGGGAATAGAGTATAACCTAAAAAAAGAGGTGAATATCCTTACCGACCCACTCATAACCCAACTACTCAATGTGCTGCGCTACCTAGATGCGGAGCGCAAAAAAAACTTCGATAGAGAGGACCTGTTGTTTGAGCTCATGCATGCGCCCTACTTTGGTATAGCGCCCAATGATATAGCCTTGCTGTCAATGTACATACAGCAGCAGCGCAAAGATAAAGGGGCTATAAGGTGGCGTATGGCACTATCTAACCCGCTGATGATAGAAGCGCTTAACTTGAAGTCGGCAAAGGAAATGCACCGCTTGGGTCACAATCTGGACCACTGGGAGCAGCAGCAGCTAGCCATGCCACTGCCACTACTAATAGAGAAAATAATACACGAAAGTGGTATGGTAGCCAATGTGCTCAAAACCGCTGAGCACCTCAATACTCTGCAGCTCATTCACTCCTTTTTTGAGTTTGTGAAAGATGCCTACAACCGCGATATACGTATGCGCATACCTGAGTTTCTGCGAATGATAGAGCGTATGGACACGGAGGGATTGCCGCTGAAGATGCAGCGCGTGGTCCAGTCAGACAATGGGGTACATTTCTACTCTGCTCATGGTGCCAAAGGCAACGAATTTGAGTACGTATTCCTAATAGGGTGTACCTCAGGATTCTGGGAGAAGAAGAAGTCGGGAATGGGTAGTTTTTCCCTACCCGATACCCTTACTGCTACTGCCGATGATGCCGACAGCTCTTACAAGGTAGAGGTAGCCCGACGCTTATTTTATGTGGCACTTACACGTGCCCGCAAGCACCTCTATCTATCACATGCGCTCAACGACAATAGTGGCAAGGGGCTGGAGCCATCGGCCTTTCTGGACGAAATAGCACATGCCGATGGCACTAACAGAATAGTGCTGAGCAATGAGCAGATACAGAAGCACATAGAGTGGGCTATAACGCCCGTACCTGATGTGCGCATACGCACTGCCAATGCTCAGTGGATAGACCGCTATCTGCAACAGTTTGCGATGAGTGCTACCCAGCTCAATAAGTTCTTGAAATGCCCTCTAAGTTTCTACTACGAAACCATACTACGTGTGCCTTTTCAGAAGAGCGATGCGCTCTCGTTTGGTACAGCTATACACTATGCGCTAGAGCGGCTGTACCTAGACCGCAAACTGCATGATGGTGCATTTCCACCCAAGGAAAATGTGATAGCTGCGTTTAAGTCTGAGATGTACCGAGAGTTATCCAGCTTCACACACATACAGTTTGAGCGGCGAATGGAGCAAGGCGAAACCCTACTGAGCGACTACTACGACCACTACCTACCTACCCTGCACACCCAAGTGGAGATAGAGTTTAATATTCCTCGTTACCAGCTAGACGGCGTACCTGTGACGGGTAAGATAGACAAGATAGAGATGCATGGTGATACCTGTATTGTGGTAGACTATAAAACAGGTAGTGCTGAAAAGTCTGCTTCGAAATACCTGGCACCACCCAATGAAAAAGACCCACTGGGTGGCGACTATTGGCGGCAAATGGTGTTTTACAAACTAATAATAGAAAACTATGACGACCGCAACTGGCATGTGAACATTGGCAAGTTTGACTATGTTCAGAAGACCGATAAGGGTGAGTTTAAGCAGTATACAGTACCCGTATTTGAGGCTGATGAACAAATAGTGCGCCACCAACTAAAAGATGCCTACACCCGCATTATGAACCACGAATTTGACAGAGGCTGTGGCGACGAAAAGTGCCATTGGTGCAACTTTGCCAAACGTTATGAGCTCATTCGTACAGATGATGATACGGAGATGGATGATGATGAATAAACGGTTCGTTTTGGAAATATTTTATTGTTTACAATAATATATCATCTACTCACCACAAATCTTTTACTAGCACACACCTTGTCATCGGCGCATTGTAGCATGTATACCCCATTGGGTAGGTCGCTGATGTCTATATCTGTAGCAGTGTAGTTGTTTATGATGCGCATGGTCTGTCCTAGGCTATTGGTGATGCGTATTTGTGGCTGGCGCATGGGCTGTGCATAGCTTATACGCAGCTTGCTTTGTGCAGGTGCAGGGTATACGGTTATTAGGTTATTAGAAGCATAAGGGTCTGAGACACTTTCGGTTAATTCAATTATATTGATATTATCGAACATCAAACCGTCTTTGTAAGTTTCTACACTATCTGTAACAAAAGTGAATCTGTAAAAAGCTGTATCGACCCAATAGTTATTGCTAAATACATGTATAGAATCGGGTATTGCTATATTGCACTTAAAACGTTCCCAACCATTGCTGTTGCCCGACAAAACAGGCTTTTTATAAGCAGCACCTGGATAATCGTTCCAATATACCAACCCACTTGAATCTTTAAGTAAGTCTATCCATGTGACACCATTGTTGGGTGAATATTCAATTTTCCCATAGTCAGTAAT
>CAMDNC010000003.1 GCA_945902755.1 Flavipsychrobacter stenotrophus | reverse complement strand
AGCCGGTAGGGAAAACGGCATGATGATTTTCAATAAATCGAAACAGCATCCACTTCGCAAGCATAGAAGTGAATGGAAGGCAATGCGGGAGGAGGAATAGGTGGGGTTATGAATATTTGGAACATCTAGTAAGCGGTTTTTGGCGCAGTTATTAATTGACAACATGTTTTATAGATATTGTCTGTTGGTAGTAGCCATTTCCTGACTTTATTTTTACTACATAAATGCCACTTGCCCAATCGTGGGTGGGAATCGTTATTTCGCCATAGGTAGCCACGATGTTTCGCACACATTTACCCATAATGTCAAAAATTGCCAAATCATATTTGTCGGTGGTTTTTGCAGCAATATTTATTTCATCGTCGGCGGGAGATGGATATATACTGTATAGGTTTATCTTGTCTTCGTTTATTGTTGATATTGAAGTGGGGTACATTAATTTGTTGCAAGTTGTGGACTTACGGTAATAAACAAGCGTAGTATCTAGTAGTCTGTTAATGCCTTTGCGCTCTAGGTGTTTTACCAAACCCAGATTAAGTTTATAGGTTTTTTCGGCAGCAGAGCTATCAAAGTGGTTGTACCATGTGCTACCCACCATATTGCTTACTTGTATGGCATATTTGGGTGTGCTACTACATAGCTCATTATTGGTAGGGAAGTAATACATAATTTCTGTTTGTCCTGTTTCTTCGGGTAATAAATCAGGTTGTTTGAATACTGTGCCCTGAGGAATGAAGGTGGATCCTGTTACATCGCTTTTTGTATATGGATAATTGAAGTTGGATACATATGGTTCAGTGTATGATTGGTTTAATAGCCATCCTGAATAGTTATATTGTATGTGAGTAGGTGTGGAGGTTTGGCTAGTTATGCGAAAGAAAAGATATTGATATGGATAAATACCGTTGCCTGGATGACTTTTACTACAAATACTATACTGATACTCATACCCTGTAGTGTACTGATATAGGTAGCTGTAGTATGGATTCGCAAAGGACGTAATTTGTGTGAAAATTGAGTTTTCTGCATTAGGTATAGCAGGGGTAGATTTTGAGCAAATCTTATCGAGAAAGTAATCGTTGCCCATTGTATAAACGTTGTTGGGCTGGCGATAGGGGAAAGTATAGAGGTCAAAAACTTTGTAAAAGCCATTATTTTTGCTAATCTGTATTTGCATGAAATTGCAAGGATCTGAATATACAATACCTGAGTCATCGTAAGCTGTGATAAGTATTTTTTTTACAGTATCGGGAGCGCCTAATGATATATAGCCTATACCTATCATTTCGGCTACATATTTGCGCTGCGAAGCATCGTTATAAAAAATCCAAGTGTCACCTATATTGGCTTGTGTATGTATGACTACGGTATCTCCCCATATATTATTGGTCATAAATGTGCCATTGGCATATTGTACCGTTCTTTTGCCCAGCCAAGATGCACCATCAGGGTCGAGCGAATAAGTACTGTCTGAGCCATATGGGTATAAGCCTCTGGGTGTGCGAAATAGGTGACATACTATTGAGTCGGGCGAAACGAAAGCTGTATCGGTTTTTATGCCACGCACATACCCATAGCTGTTGAGGAAGTGTTTTATTGCACCAGGCTGTATGCAATTATAGTTTTGTGCGGAGGCAGTGTATGCGATAAAGATTGCCAAAAGTGTAAATAGTTGTTTCATAGAAATAGTAATTAGTGTGTAATAGATAGTTTGGAAATGGTTTTAGAGCCGTTTTTGTCGGTTACATACACCACATACAAACCAGTAGGTAGGTTTTCTGTATTTACGGTGTGGGTGTTAGTGCATTTATCGTTTTGGTACATTATTTGCCCTACGTAAGATGATATAGAAATGCTGTAAATGTCATTATCAGGTAGGTCAATCTTTACTTCTTTGTTGGCAGGGTTTGGGTATAGTTTGATGCTGTTGTTGGCAATTACAACAGCAGTAGAAATAGGGGTAGTAGAAGATTCTTGACATAGTCCTGAATTTCTTTTTATTGACATCAAATGTTGGTTAGAGTATATAGCATTTTGACAATTGCTAGATTTAACTTCTCCTACATCTATTTTTAATGTTAGGTTTTGGGTGCATCCAGTATATTCATCACCGAAAGCAATTCTTTCCACTGTAGTTCGCGAATACTTTGTGCTTACTGTGCAATAAGAGCTATCGTTGGGTAAATAATGATAAATAGAGTAATTGCCGTGTTCTTCTGGCATAAGTGTGGTGTCGAAAATTGTAGATACACCGAAATGTGCAACGAAACCACTTTCGTAATAAGTAGTTGTGTCAATGTAATAATGAACTCCCCATTCACTTTTTTGTCTGCGAGATACTGTGTTGTATGTGTAGATTATTTTATCGGAATAAGTGGAGTCAATTCTTATTACTTCGTTTGTTAGATAAATTGATTCTGTGGAAATTGTGGTAGTGATGTTTTCACTGGTTTGCAAGATGTCACCTACTTTGTAATTGTAAAATTCTTCATTTCTAGGTATGTATAATTCTGTAAGATAGAATTGTTGTTTATCGGAAAGCTCAAAAAAATAGTCGTAAGTATCATAATCGTAGTCGTAAACGCCGGGAGGAGGTGTTTTTGGTTTTACCAGCCTATGTGGGAACATATGCAAATCAAAGACTTCATAAAATCCATAGTTCTTGCTAATTATTATTCGCAGGTTGTTGACTGGGTCATTATCTATAAGTCCTGTGACCTGGTGATATGCTCTTACTGTTATGACCTTAACTGAGTCTAATGTGCCTTTTATTATTCTTGCTGATTTAGATGTGACAGTTGCTTTATAATAAATCAAACTGGTGTCGTTTAATAATACCCAAGATTCTCCCAGTGAGGCTTGTGTTTTTATAACCACTGTATCACCAAAGAATGTATTGAATAAATATGTGCCGTCGTTTTGGCTAATAATTTTTTTGCCTAGCCAGCTACCGCCTGCTGTATCATCAGCACCATCCACTCCATATTCGAAAAACATATCCCAGTATTTGCGTGGAGTATGGAAGGGGTAAAATATTTTATATTCTGGTTGCTCATTTACTGAATCAATACGTATGCCTCTTAAATAGCCTATTTCATTTATAAAATAGCTTTTGCGTTCGGGCTGGATGCAGTTGTAGTTTTGGGCAGTGGCGAACAATGCACTAAAAAAACAAAATAATAGGGTGGTGATTTTTTTCATATGGTGGGTGATAAATAAAATTGAAATATGAAATTAGTACATTCACATGGTATTGCAAAAAAAATGGACCGTTCTGCAAAGAGAAACGATCCATTTTTTTGTGTAAAAATTATCAAGCTTACTTCCCAAAAGCTGCCATCTCATCGGCAGTGGGGCCATAAAAGCCAGGTAATGGAATGTTTAATAAGCGAAGATAAACGCCAAGCTGTGCACGATGGTGCACAAGGTGGTTGTATGAATAGGTGCGTATTACGGTGCTTTTCGGTAACACGAAGTGAATGGTTTCCCCAGTGCGCATAGTCCAGCTTTTTTCGTAGTCATCATCTTTGCTGTTTTGTAGTGCGGCCATTGCTTTTGCTACATTTTCTTCAAGCATGTTTATTAGCTCTTCGGTAGTTGCAGCTTTCCTTGGTTTGAAGTCCATTTTGGCAAAGTCTATTCCATCCGTATGCAGTGTCATAGCTGTCCATCCTGGTATTTCAGCAATGTGTACTGCTAGCGCACCCAAGGGCATAGACACAGTGTGGGGTTTCCAGTCTGCTTTGTCAAGGGGCACCAGTTGTAGTATTTTACGGGTGTTTGCAGCTTCTTCCGTTAATTCTGCGATCAAAGATTCGTTAAGTGGCATTGTAGCGTGTATTTTTGTGAAAAGTAAACATTTTTCTTAACACCCTAATCACTATTATATTATGTTTTTTGTGCGTTCTGTATCTGTTTTTTTAGCCCTTTTTCTCTTCAGTTTTGAGGCTATTGCACAGCAAACTAACAAGCTTATTGGGGTTGCATTTTATAATTGTGAGAATTTTTTTGACACAGAAAATAATCCGCTGAAAGATGATGATGAATTCACACCAGAGGGAAAATATAAGTATACAGAACGTATATACAAACAGAAGCTACACAATATAGCCAGAGTGGTAAAGGACATGGGTGACCCAAAAGGACTAGCTATAATAGGATTGGCGGAGGTGGAAAATAGTAAGGTACTGAGAGATCTGATAAATGAGCCACAGATAGCTGCGAGAAAGTACAAGTATGTATGGTATGATGGGCCAGACCCAAGGGGGATAAATGTCGCATTGGTGTATGACCCAGTTAGGTTCAGACTCATTAACAGCAAGCCCGTGTCCATCAATATCGCTGGTACCGGTGGCAAGGTAGTGACCCGCGATGCACTGCAGGCCACGGGAGTGATGGGTGGTGATACTGTGACTGTGCTGGTAAATCATTGGCCATCGCGCAGGGGGGGCGATGAGGCTAGTGCACCTAAAAGAAAGATAGCGGCTATTGTAAATAAGAACCTAGCAGAGGCACTGTGGAAGAAAAATAGCAATGCGAAAGTAATAGTAATGGGCGACCTCAATGATAACCCTGATGATGAAAGTGTAACAAAAACACTGGGGGCTGTAGCAGACAAAAAAAGTGTAGCTAATAAGGGATTTTACAACCCATACGCGGCTATATATAACAATGGTGGAGGTACAGAGGTTTATAAGAAAAAATGGAATCTGTTTGACCAAATAATTGTGTCGGGCTCACTGGTACAATGCAAAAACCTCTGCTACGACAGAGCAGAGGTTTTTAAACCAGACTATATAATAGATAAGTATAAAGGAAAAGAAGGGGAGCCTTATCGTTCGTTCAAAGGCACCTATTGGATAAACGGATACAGCGACCATTTTCCGGTGATAGTGTACTTTTCTACCCGGTAGCTGTTATTACACGCGCTCTAGTATCACTGCATAGCCCTGACCCAAGCCTATGCACATAGTAGCCAGTGCGTAGCGTTTTCCTTGTTTGTGTAGTTCAAGAGCGGCACTTTGCACTATTCTAGCCCCTGTCATACCCAGTGGGTGTCCCAATGCTATTGCGCCACCATTAGGATTTACACGTGGGTCATCATCGGCTATGCCTAGCAGCCGAGTACAAGCCAAGCTCTGAGCTGCAAATGCCTCATTGAGCTCTATGATATCTATGTCATTGAGTGTAAGACCAGCTTTGGCTAGCGCTTTTTGGGTAGCACCTACTGGGCCTATGCCCATTATGCGGGGTTCTACGCCCACTACTGCCGAGCTTACTATACGTGCCTTGGGGGTGACGCCATATTTATCGAGTGCATTGCCAGAAAGTATGTAGACAGCGGCGGCACCATCATTGAGCCCCGATGCGTTGCCAGCGGTAACGGTGCCAGTTTTGCTAAACGATGGTTTTAGTTGACCTAGTTTTTCTACTGTAGTTGTGGGTTTTATAAACTCATCTTTGGTCACAACTATTGGGTCTCCCTTTTTCTGCGGCATGGTTACAGCAGTTATCTCTTCTGCCAGCCTGCCAGACTGCTGTGCTGCAGCGGCTTTTTGTTGCGAACGGTAGGCAAAAAGGTCTTGGTCCTCTCGGCTTATGTTGTACATTACAGCTACATTTTCGGCAGTAATACCCATTGGGTCTGTGCCATAAAGTTCGTGCATACGAGGATTAACAAAACGCCATCCAAAACTGCTGTCGAACATCTGCGCATCGCCACCAAAAGGTTGCGAAGTTTTGGCTATTACCCATGGGCTGCGGGTCATGTGCTCCATGCCGCCTGCAATAAATACATCGCCATCGCCAGCCTTTATAGCACGAGCGGCATTGATAATTGCCGACATGCCCGATGCACACAATCGGTTGATGGTTTCGCCAGGTACACTCCATGGTATACCAGCTAGTAGCAGAGCCATTCGGGCTACGTTTCGGTTGTCCTCACCTGCCTGATTGTGGCATCCCAATATTACATCGTCTATGTCTTGAGCTGGTATATTAGGGTTGCGGGTTACAAGTTCTTTCAACACCAGTGCTGCCATATCGTCGGCTCTGATACCAGATAGTGTTCCGCGAATATTGCCAATGGGAGTGCGTATACCATCCACTACATATGCTTCATTCATCATAACGGTGTAGTTTTTTGATTTAGTTTGTGTGTAGGTCGCAAAGGTAATTGTATTTGCTGTGTAGCAAAGTGGAACGGTATGTTAAAGCAAAGTGTTTAACCTTGCAGATGTATTGAAATCACTATCATGCGAGTGCTAAGACGGTCTATGGCATTGGTAAGCTGTAGACCTCTATCAGGGAAAAGCTGATTAGATAGGCCTTGGCTTAATTTTATCTCGGGAGAAAAAATGAAATTAGGGTTGAAGAAGTCAAAGCCTACTCCCAGTTCAAATCCGTAGTCGAAATTATTGATTTTTAAAAATTCATCTGGTCGTTTAGAACGGGCATTAGCTGCCAAATCATAATCAATTTTGAAGCCCGTGAGTGCATAAAATCTGAAATTATTGATCCTGTCACTTTTAAACTTTAATTGGAATGGCAGGTGCATGTAAATAGATTCGATAGTTCTATTAGCAATACTGTCGGACGGCGGACCATATTCGTAAATCAGCCTCTTTTCGGCAAAAGCCAAAGAGGGAATAAAACGAAAGTCGATGAAGCGAGTCAGCCTTAGATTGCCCAGCAAGCCCAAATTGAATCCAGGTTGCCATAAAGGTTGTATTCGACTGAATGTGTCGGTTGTGGCGAAAGACGTAGAATAGTTGATACGGTGAACGGAAGTATTGATGCCAAATGTTATTCCGAAGAAGTATAATTTATCATCATGGTCGGGCATGCTAAGCATATGGCGTTGTGCAGTAGCCCGCGTACAAACCATAACCAACGCCAATGATATTACAAACCTGCCGAAGTGCATGAATAAAAAATGATTGAACTTTCTTAAACGCAAAACACGAAGATACAGTATGTACCTGGTAAGTAAAACTGTATTGCAACCATAATCTGGTCAATAAAAATGAAATAATCATGCTATTTTTTAAACACAAATGATAAGTTGATTCATCATCAATCACGAATTCAATATTGATGCAGCTATACCGCACTGAGTTAATTTCATTCTTATGCTATTATAATTTAATTTAAATACTCTTTGTGAAAAGAAACATAAGTATGATACTTTGATGACTTTCTAGTACTTTCAATGTCTATTTAGTATAGATTTGTAGAACGAACTCAGGCTATTTAATATTATATATCTCAGTTTCCTGACACCGTGATAACTTATAGCCCCGAAACAACGGGGCTATACATTTTATAAGCATTAACATTTTAGGATTGGTGCAAATAGACGTTGCCTGCGTGTAGCGAATATTTTACCAATCGAAGTGTGGAAATTATCATTCTGAAAGCTATCTTTGAGTAAACATTTAATATTTTAGCTGTACAAAATTACCTAAGAGATGCCAAAAAGAAATATCATACTTACATTTCTGCTTACTATAGCCTTGTTTTCTGCTATTACTTACACAGCTTGCAAAAAAGATTCTTGTGAAAATGTTGTTTGCATGAACCTTGGCGCATGCGACGGGGGAAAGTGCGTGTGTCCCACAGGATTTGAAGGAGACAGGTGCGAGGTGCTGAGTCGCGATAAGCTCGTAAAAACATTTAATGGCAGAGATACATGTAACAAAGACACTACCTTTTATGCTGTATATCCTATCTACTTCAGGGCTATGCTAACAGACCCTAGAGAGTTGACCATGAAAAACATACTTAACGATATGGATGATAGTGCGGTGTGTACTATGCAAGGAGTCGATTCTTTTACTTTTCAAGGCAGCAACAACAGTCTTACTTATATTGGTACTGGTCGAATCAGCAACGATTCATTGTGGCTTAATTACAGAGTAGAGCGTGATACTTCTTCCTATACTTGTCGTTATTTTGGTCAAGGGCTAAGGTAATTGCAGCGTATTGGATCTTATCTGCTGTTTTTCATCTCACACCATTGGGTATAATATTTACTTATTGGCAGATTGGGCAGCGGGAACCTAGTTTTCCTAACTTTGCCGTAATAAACACATAAAATAATGTATCCAGAACAAATAGTATCCCCAATGAAGGCTGAGCTTACCTCTCAGGGATTTAAAGAATTACTCTCGCCAGTAGAAGTAGATAGTACTTTGAAACAAGAAGGTACTACGTTATTGATGATTAACAGTGTATGTGGTTGCTCTGCCGGTACAGCACGCCCTGGAGTTATAATGGCTGTGAAAAACGCATCGAAAGTACCAGACAGACTGGCTACAAGTTTTGCTGGTTTCGACATAGATGCTGTGAAACAAGCGCGCAGTTATTTGCTGCCATATCCTCCATCATCACCTGCTATAGCTTTGTTGAAAGACGGAAAAGTAGTACATATGATAGAACGCCATAACATTGAAGGTAGATCTGCACAAATGATAGCTGCAAATTTGATCCAGGCATTCGAAACATACTGCTAGACCGTGCTTAGATATAACGTTCAGTAATTTTTTGATTTAGGGCGAGATTATTCTCGCCTTTTTGTTTGGGTTCACTCCTATGTAGTGTTAACTTCGCACATCTCAAAAAACTAACACAAATGACAACGCAGAAGATAACAATGGGGGCTGATGGGCGCCTGAATATACCTGATAATCCTATTATTCCGTTTATAGAAGGTGATGGTATCGGACCCGATGTATGGGGGGCAAGCAAGCTAGTAATAGACGCGGCTATAGCTCATGCATATGGCGGTAATCGCAAAATAGAATGGCTAGAAATACTTGCAGGCGAAAAGGCTTTCAATAAAACTGGGGAGTGGCTGCCAATAGAAACATTGGATAAAGCCCGTGAATACCTTATTTCTATAAAAGGCCCACTTACTACTCCAATAGGCGGTGGTATACGTTCTCTTAACGTTGCATTGCGTCAGGAATTAGATCTTTTTGTGTGTTTGCGTCCCATTAAGTGGTACAAAGGTGTGCCATCACCAGTGGTACATCCCGAAAATGTCAACATGACTATCTTTAGAGAAAATACGGAAGATATATATGCGGGTATAGAATTCAGTGCTGGTAGCCCTGAGGCTGCTAAATTGTTATCTTTTCTTACAAACGAACTGGGTGCTGGCAAGAAAATCAGATTTCCAGAATCTTCTGCGTTTGGAATTAAACCGGTATCAAAAGATGGCTCTGAGCGACTTATAAGAGCAGCAATACAGTATGCGCTAGACAATAAATTGCCATCAGTAACTATTGTACACAAAGGGAACATAATGAAGTTCACCGAAGGGGGCTTTAAGATATGGGGTTACGAATTGGCAGAGCGTGAGTTTGGCGATAAGGTATACACTTGGGGGCAGTGGGAAAATGCAAGGAAAACACAAGGTGAGGAAGCTGCAAATGCAAAAATGAAAAGCGAAACGGCACAGGGTAAGCTCATCATCAAAGACGTAATTGCCGACAACTTTTTACAACAGATATTATTAGCTCCACAAGACTATTCAGTGGTGGCAACACTGAATCTTAACGGTGATTATATATCAGATGCTGCTGCAGCAGCTGTAGGTGGTATAGGAATTTCACCTGGTGCCAACATAAATTATGTTACAGGTCACGCTGTATTTGAGGCTACACATGGCACTGCTCCACGATTTGCCAACACAGATACGATGAACCCATCTTCTTTATTGTTAAGTGGTGTAATGATGCTAGAGTACATGGGTTGGAATGAAGCTGCAAAACTAATTGAAGATGCACTGGCGGCTACTATACTCAGCAAACGTGTAACAATAGACTTTTACAACCTTATGAAAGATGCTACTCTGCTTAAAACAAGTGAGTTTGCAAAAGAAATCATAAAGAATGGTGTAATGGAAGGTTAGCAAATAGCTTCCGAGTTAAATATTTTATCGGTATGTGTTAGTTGTTTTTATTGTTGCTATTCTTAATTAAATCATTAGGAATGGCAGCAATAAGTTTTTTTAAGTTTTAGCTAATAGTATACATTTACTTTTCGATTCAGTAAATACACTTTATGTCCATAAATCTAGCGTCTTACATAGATCACACAGCTCTCAAACAATCTACAACAGCATCAGATATTGATAAACTCTGTGTAGAGGCATCTTCTTCTGGGTTTATGGCAGTTTGTGTGCCCCCTAAATATGTAGCTGGTGCAAAACGATTATTAGGTAATACCAATGTAAAAGTGGCTACGGTAATAAGTTTTCCTATGGGTTATAATGCCACCCATGTGAAACTAAAGGAAATAAGGGATGCTATTTTTATGGGTGCTGACGAGCTAGACATGGTCATAGATCTATGTGCGCTTAAAAGTGGCGATTGGCAACATTTAGAAAATGAAATTGAAATTTGTTTGCAGCCAGCAAAAGATGCAAATAAAGTGATGAAATTGATAGTAGAAAGTGGGTTGCTCACTAATACTGAACTAGTTGCATGTTGTGAGTTGTACAGGCAATACGATATTCAGTTTATGAAAACTTCAACTGGTTTTTCAGAGGCTGGAGCTTCACTACAAGCTGTACAAATCATGAGACATCATTTGCCAGACACTATTGGTATAAAGGCTTCTGGAGGCATACGTACTTTTGCTTTTGCAAAGGAGCTTATAGATGCTGGAGCTACCAGAATAGGTACATCAAATAGTATGCAAATAATGAGGGAATTTAGTGAATATGAATCAGATAACCCTTTAATTGAAAAGTAATTGTCTGTTTGCTAGTGTCTTTTTCGCATAGTAGTTGGGATAATAATTAATAGAACAATTGATATAGACAGCAACAAATTGCATAGCAGGTGTAGAATGAATAGATTATACTTCATTGGATTTATTGTAGTATCAATGTTCCCTACTTCTGCTATTTATAGTCAGGTAGGAGATAAAGGTGACGTCGTTATACATAGCGACGCAAGATTAGCTGTTTTGCTACGAAAAAATCACAGCTACGTGAGGTTGTCGCACCCTGATCCTGTAGCAAAAATAATAGAGCCACCACCAAAACCTACTATCAATAATATTTCGGTTGGAGCATCGGGTCTCATACATCATGATTTGAAGATGATATACAATGGACCTGGTTTTAGGGTTCAGATATATAATGGTTCTAGCCGTGACAAGGCGGTGCAAGTAAAGGCCGAGTTTATGAGGCGGTTCCCTGGTGTCCATACCTATTTATCTTACATATCTCCTAATTTTAGAGTGAAAGTAGGAGATTACCGTAGCAGAACAGATGCGGAAGGAATGTTGAGAGAGGCCAACTCAATGTATAGTCCAAGCATGATAGTACCAGATGTTGTAACAATTAGTACGTACTAAGTGGTAGTTTTTTTCACAACTCAAAAGGTTCGTAAAACTGACCTTCTGAGTTGTGAAATATTACGCTGTAGGTGGGAGGTATAATTTGCTTTTTATCAATCCCCATTTGTGCAGTCGATGTGTGATAGAAACACGTAACACACCTCTTCCGTATTTCATACTTCTGGTAAAATTGATGCTTGATGCCTCTTCGAAATATTTTGTAGGGCAAGTAACCTCAGCTATTTCATAACCATTTATAAAGATTTGCGATATCATCTCGTTGTCAAAAACGAAGTCATCGCTATTATGTGTGAAATTGATAGACCGGATTACATCTGCACTAAAAGCCCTGTAACCCGTGTGGTATTCACTCAGTTTCTGCCCCAATAATACATTCTCAAACAAAGTGAGGAAACGATTAAAGATGTACTTGTACATGGGCATTCCACCTCTCAATGCACCTTTGCCAAGTATGCGTGAAGCTAATACTACCGGGTACACGTCCATTGCTATAATAGAAGACATTGCGTGTATTAGCTTTGGTGTATATTGGTAGTCTGGGTGGAGCATTATTACTATATCTGCACCCAGTTCCAAGGCTTTTCTATAACAACTTTTTTGGTTGCCACCATAGCCTTTGTTAGTTTCATGCTTTATAATATGTTTAATACCTAGTCTGCGACCTTCGCCTACTGTATCATCGCGGCTATTGTCGTCTACTAAAACCACATCGTCGACTATGTCGAATGGTATTTCTTTGTACGTACGTTCCAAGGTCAGAGCTGCATTATAAGCAGGCAATACGATCACTATTTTTTTACCATTAAGCATATCAGGGGGCAAAAATAATATTTATCCTGAAAAAACCCCGCATATATTATCTCTTTATAAAAGGAATACATGCGGGTAAGTACAAGCTATTGTTAAACTGAAATAAAGATTAAAAATAAATTTAATTGCAAAGCAATTAGTGGACAATACACATTTTTCCTCGTTGTACTGCTGACCCGTCATTATTGGTTACAGTGTATAAGTATAAACCAGCGGGTAGCATATTCACATCTGTGCTTGTGTCGCCATCAACTTCTATGTTGGCTACTGCTTGACCACTTACGGATGATATCACACAGTGCAACGTTTCTTTGACACGACCGCTGAAGTAAATGGTGTTTTTAGCGGGTGTAGGGAACACTTTCACCAAATCATTGGTTCCGTTAATGTTATCTACAGATTGAGGTACGCCTACCATAGTTACATCATCTACATATAATGTGCTACTGTCAAGTTGGCTTCCTGAACCGCCGCTACTTGCGAATAGTACGCGCACCTTATTGATGTCAAATCCAGTAGTAGTGTAAGTAAGATTGGCAGTAACTTGTGTAAATGTTGCAGATGGAGGTATCGTAACGGAACCTGTCCCAATAACCGAATCTACACCACCTATGAGAGCAATAGCCTGTACTGTAAGCAAACCTTCATCTGGTCCGCCCATCATACCTGTTACTTCGTCTTTGCCAGCAAAATAGGCCACCCAAGCACTAACACTAGTAACACGTAATGAAACTGGTGTGCCACCCTCAAAACTCACAGCACTCATTGGGTCGCCTCCTAGAGCTAATGCCGCGACATCTACATTAACTGCCGCATTCGACAGTAAACCAGAAAAGTAACCAAGAGTATCTTGTTTAAGTGTCATTATTTTAGCTGAAGAACTACCAGAATTCTTCAGAGTATTTTCTTGAAACAACTGTGAGTGCCAATCAGAACCTGCCCCTATTATAGCACCAAATGACTGACCTAATGCTACAACCATAGAGTCAAGACCGTACCATTGTGTAGGTGCCTGAATAGCAATTATAGGTGAAGCGCCAGTTGAGCCTGTGCGCCATGTTTCCATACCATTGTTGTCAAAAGTTTGGGCGAAAGCAACTCCTGAAATGAGTAGGGCAGTTAGTGATGCGTAGATTCTTTTCATTTGAAACTGAAATTAGGCGTTATGGTCGATTTGTAATTTCATTATAATGACTGCAAGCAAGTGTTTATTGCATTAAAGTCTGGTATGTCTCCTGCGTTTTCTAGTATTTCTTCATAACGTACTATGCCTTCTTTGTCTATAACGAAAGCAGAGCGTTTAGATACTCCGTCCATATCATTAAAGAAGTGCTCATACAAACTACCATATGCGGCAGATGCAGTTTTGTTGAAATCACTAAGTAAAGAAAAGTTCAGTTGTTGATCTTCCTTGAATCTTCCCAAAGAGAATAAAGAATCTACAGAAATCCCCAATACCGTTGTTTCAAGGTCGTTGTACATAGTTAAGTTGTCACGAGTCATACAAAGCTCTTTGGTGCATACGCTAGTGAAAGCTAATGGGAAAAATAATATTAATATATTTTTACCTTTAAGTTCGCTGAGTGTAACTTTGTTTTTTTCTGTGTCGCGAAGTGTGAAATCAGGTGCTTGTTGCCCAAGTAGTGTTGCCATTATTTGTTTTTTTATTTGCAGTGAAATTAGATCAATAAGTGATGTTTTCAAAAAAATGATAGAGTGTAATGATTTGATAATTTACAAGTTGGTAAAATCACCACTTTCTAAACAGTGTATTAAACCCTTCCTTCAAGTTCAGTTACAGATTGTTTGGTGCGAGCTATGAGTTCTTCGATGTTTTTGTACAAATTCTCATCATTTTCAGCACATTGATGTTCTAGCTGAGTACCAAGTTCACCAGTTGATTTCATTCCCATTATTAGCCAGTTTGGTTTGAAAGCGTGTATACGTAGTGCAATTTCTTTTGTATCCTTGGCGTCTATTGCTTCTTGCAGTTTTATCAAGAAAGGATTTACACCTTTAAGATACATAGTGATGTATTTTTTTATTCTTTTTTCATCACCCTCACAAAACTTATGAAGGTACAGAGGATCTGTCACTGAATTCGGGTCTGAAACCGGAATGGGAGCCATAGGCGGTATATAATTGCTGTCATTCATTATTTGTTGCTTTGGTTTTTTTCCTGAGCCTTTGTATTCCACCCCTTTTTTTCTTCCAGTTACGTCTGCCATTGTGTTTATTAGTTGCCAAGCCTTAAACGGTTTTGGTACATAGGAGTTCATTCCACTTTCTAGGCATTTATCAATATCTACCCTTAGTGTGCTGGCGGTGAGGGCAATAATTGGGACATCTTTGTGCTTGGAGTTTAGTAAACGTATTGCTTTGGTAGCATCTAGTCCGTTCATTACCGGCATTTGTACATCCATAAGTATCACGTCATATTGTTTTTTGCGCACCGCATCTACCGCTTCCTGTCCATTTACCGCATTGTCTATCTCTAGGTCAGCTTTTAGTTCCAGTGTTTCATTTACCACTATTCTGTTATATTCATTGTCGTCCACTACTAGCACTTTTAAACCATTTAGTACACTTCCATCAGCTTTTTTCTCTTGTTGCAGACGTTTTTCCAATAATTCTGGTGAACCTTTGGGGTACTTGATAGTAAAGTAGAAAGTAGTGCCACTGCCTAGGGTGCTATCCACCGATATAGTTCCACCATGCAGTTCTACTAATTGTTTCGAGATAGATAATCCAAGACCTGTACCTCCGTACTTACGTGTGTCTGAACTGTTTACTTGTGAGAAATTTCCAAATAGATTACCAATTTTATCTTTGGGAATTCCAATGCCAGTGTCGATGATTGAAAATTTAATCCAGACAAAATCATCTTCAGTTTTTTCCGCATGTAGCTCAAGATGTACGCCGCCTCTTTCTGTAAATTTGATAGCATTACCTCCCAAATTTATTAGTACCTGATTTAGCCTGAATGGATCTCCAACAACGACATCAGTAACATCGCCATGAATGTTTAAATTGATTTGTAGTCCTTTTTCATCTGCTTTATGGGTGAGCGTATCTTTTACTTGGTTTAGTGTATCGGACAATGAAAAGTCAATTTTTTCCAATTCCATCTTCCCAGCCTCTATTTTGGAAAGGTCAAGTATGTCGTTAATGATATGAAGCAACACATCTGCCGACTTACTTATTGCTTGTAAATAACTTTGCTGGTCAGGCCTAGGCGATTTTTGCATCAATATTTCAGTCATGCCACTTACGGCATTCATGGGCGTACGTATTTCATGACTCATATTAGCCAAGAAAAGTTGTTTGAATTTTTCCGAGCTTTCCGCTCGTTCTCTCATTAAGTCTGCAGTTTCTTTTTCAGCTGCTATTTGTTTATTTTTCTCTTCAAGTAGCAGTTTGTTTTTCTTCATTAGAGTGAATCGGTTGAACCATACTATTGACATTACTCCTAGCATCAGTAAACCAGCCATGTAAAAGACTCTTTCTTTTTTGGCTTGTTTCATCTGTATTTCATTCAGAGCATTTGTTTTTTCAAGCTCAGCTTTCGCAATGGCTGCTTTAGCTTCTAATCCTGCTTGTTTCTGCTCATACTCCATTGTTATTTGCCTTTGTTTCAGTTCTTCTTCTAGTCTTAGCTGCTCTCTTTCTTTTTCAGAGGTTGCAGCAGCTTGCTTCATTTCATATTCATGTCGCAGTGCGTTCATCTCCATTTCCTTTTGCATGGCCACTTCTTTTTGTTGGCTTTCTTGCTTTAGTGTTTCCTGTTTTTTATTAAACACATATTGCATGTCTTTTCGGGCTATCTCATTGCTCTTGTCCTGATTGTACATACTTTCTAGGTATGCATTATGTTGTTTGAAACTCTCCCTAGAACCTTCTTTGTCTCCCTGTAGGTATTGTACTTTAGACAATACCTCGTAAGATTCTTCCAGTTGTGTGTAGTCGCCAGTTTCTTTCAGGATATCTACCGCTTTGTCAAGGTAATAGAATGAACGCTGTAGTCGGACAGCTACACTGAGCGCAGTGAGTGAATCCGGAACCTGTACTTTAGATTTGTTTTCTGCTATTTCATAATAACATTTGCCGATATAGGCAAGATTTGTACCTATGGCAGATTTGTCACCAGTATTTTCTGCTATTTGTAATGCTCTTAATGAGTATTGCATAGCTTTAGGGTAATCTCCCATACTTATACATGCATCAGCAGCATTTTGTAGGTTTTCGGTTATCAGGTCTTTCTTATTGCTTTCTTCTGATAGTTTCAGGGATTTTAAGAAATTATCCAAAGCTTTCTGATAGTCTTTTTGATTGTTATATATTAATCCTGTCTTCAGTAATGCATTTGCAATGCCTTTTTTATCATTAGCAGCTTCATAAAATTTTTGCGATTGTAGTGCATATTCCAAAGCTTGGGGATAGTTAGCCTGACTATTGTATACTGCACTAATATTTGCAAGATTCTCACCCACTATTTTTTTGTCACCCGATGATTCACCTTTACCCATAGCCATTTTATATTGTTCTACAGCTTTGGCATAATCGCGGCGTACATGATATACACTGCCCATTTCTGCGTATATATCGGCCATTTCTCTTAAGTCGCCAAGCTCTTCAGTTGTCTTTAGGCAACGTTGGTAGTAGTCTATCGCTTTTTGGTAGTCACGAATTTTATAAGAATATACATTGGCAATGTTCTTTAGAGCTACAATCTGATTCCTTTTGTCATTTGTTTCTTCAGCAGCTTTGAGGCTTTTAAGGTAATATTCTATAGCTTTTGGATTGTCACGTCTAATGCTACTATAGTTTCCCATAGTGTTGCAAAGCTTTGTGATACCTTGTTTCCAACCCAGTCTTATCGCAAGATCTGCACCTTGCTGAGCAAAAGTTGCTCCCTTTTCGTTATTAGATCCGAAATATGCGTTAGATAAATAATGATATATATTGCCCTTGTTGGTATCTTCTTTGCTATGCGAAAGTACTTTAAGCAAAGAGTCAATACTTCTCTGCCCCGATTTTTGGGCGCTTGCTGGCAAAACTATCAACAGTAACAAAGCAATAGCTATTGTGAAAAAATTATACCTCATATCTATATGGTCTTCGAGTTTGATTTGTTTACGAAAACAAACTTAACGCTTATCTGTAATTATATTTCATGTTTTCTGAAAATTAAAATTAGAAGAACTCGTTTTTCTGGTACAATTCTTGTAACAAAATATTTTTGAAATAATCCCCCAATATGAGATTCTTGGTTTTTGGTATTTTCGGTTTAGTTATGCTTCAGTTATGTGCTTGCAGCAGAAATGGGGTAGAGGCTCCAGAGCGTGTGTACGCAGGCAAAGTCGTCAAAGACGTTTGTGGTAACATAATGGTTCAGTTTACCAATGAAAGTGTCACTTTTGGCCAGTTTGGGTGGAATGACCCAATGGATAGTGGTAAGGTGTACGATAGGGTATTTAAGGTGGCAAACCCTTGCACTTGGGGCAAAAGAGACACATCATCCAATATAGTATTTCGTCTAATTGCTCCCAATAGTTCTGGACAGAATTGTGCTATGTGTTTGGCTTTTACCTCTACGCCCGATACTGCTTACCACATCAACGTAGTGGAATAGGTCATTACTATACATTTACAAAATAATACTCACGTTAAAAATAAAAGTGGGCTGTCTCTTGTTTTGAGACAGCCCACTTTATTGAACAAAAAACTGTATTAATTTTTAGCTGCGAATTCCGCTCTTATAACATTCAATGCTCCACCAGCAATAAACCACTCTATTTGTTGTTGATTGTATGTATGGTTCACTTTTATTTCATCTTTGCTACCATCTTCATGGTTGAATACTACAGTTAGTTGCACACCTGGAGCAAAGGTGGTAAGACCTATTACATCAACAGTGTCATTTTCCTGTATTTTATCATAATCGCTTTTGTCAGCAAATGTTATCGCCAACATACCTTGTTTTTTAAGGTTGGTTTCGTGTATACGTGCAAAGCTCTTTACCAATATTACGTTAACACCTAGGTGGCGTGGCTCCATAGCTGCGTGCTCACGGCTGCTACCTTCGCCGTAGTTTTCGTCTCCTACTACTATGCTTCCTAGTCCAGCCGCTTTATAAGAGCGTTGTACTTGTGGTACTTCACCATATTCGCCAGTAAGTTGGTTTTTTACTTTATTGGTATCCATGTTGAAGGCATTAACTGCGCCTATTAGCATGTTGTTAGATATGTTGTCTAAGTGGCCACGATATTTCAACCAAGGACCTGCCATAGATATATGGTCGGTAGTACACTTGCCAAAAGCTTTGATGAGTAGTTTGAGGCCAGAGTAGTCTTTGCCATCCCAAGCAGAGAATGGAGCCAACAATTGCAGACGATCGCTGGTTGGGCTTACTTTTACTTGTACGCTCGAGCCATCTTCCGCAGGTGCTACATAACCGGCATCTTCTACATCAAACCCTGCTGGGGGCATTTCATAACCTTGAGGTTCATCAAGCATTACTTCTTCACCAGCTTCATTGGTCAATTTATCCTTTAGTGGGTTGAAAGACAAACTTCCAGCAATAGCAAATGCAGTAACTATTTCGGGCGATGCTACGAAGGCATGCGTAGAAGAAAGTCCGTCATTACGTTTAGCAAAGTTGCGGTTGAAGGAGGTAACAATGGTGTTTTTCTTAGCTGGATCGCTCACGTGACGCGCCCACTGACCTATACATGGTCCACAAGCGTTTGCTAACACCACGCCACCCATTTTGTCGAAAGTTCTCAAGAAACCATCTCTCTCGATAGTGAAACGTACCATCTCAGAACCCGGAGTAATGGTGAATTCACTTTTCGCTTTCAGACCTTTACTCATAGCATCGTTTGCTATAAAGGCCGAGCGAGAAATATCTTCGTAAGAAGAGTTGGTGCAAGAGCCAATAAGAGCTACTTCTACTTGGTCAGGCCAGCCATGTTCTTTTACGGCAGCAGCCATTTCGCTGATAGGAGTAGCTAAGTCTGGAGTGAATGGACCATTTACATAAGGTTCCAGTTCGTCTAGGTTAATTTCTATGAGCTGATCGTAGTATGCAGCAGGGTTGTCAAGTACTTCATTATCAGCACGTAACTCAGAAGCTACACCATTTGCCAGCTCAGCCACATCGGCACGGCTGGTACCACGAAGGTAGTCAGCCATTTTTTCGTCGTAAGCAAACATTGAGCATGTAGCACCTATCTCGGCACCCATATTGCAAATAGTCGCTTTGCCAGTACAACTCAGTGACTCTGCACCTTCACCAAAGTATTCTACTATTGCGCCAGTGCCACCCTTGACGGTGAGAATGCCAGCCACTTTTAGTATTATGTCCTTAGCAGATGTCCATCCGTTCATTTTACCGGTTAGCTTTACGCCTATCAGTTTAGGCATTTTCAATTCCCATGCCAGTCCTGCCATAACATCTACAGCATCTGCTCCACCCACTCCTATTGCTATCATACCTAGACCACCTGCGTTAGGTGTATGGCTGTCCGTTCCTATCATCATTCCCCCTGGGAAAGCGTAGTTTTCTAACACGACTTGATGTATAATGCCTGCACCTGCACGCCAGAAACCTATTCCATATTTATCAGATATTGATGCAAGGAAATCGTATACTTCTTTATTTACATCTACAGCAGTAGCCAAATCTTCTACAGCACCTACTTTTGCCTGTATCAAGTGATCGCAATGCACTGTGCTAGGCACAGCTACCTGACTACGACCACATGTGCTAAATTGCAATAAGGCCATTTGTGCAGTTGCATCTTGCATAGCTACACGGTCAGGAGCAAAATTTACATAGTCTTTACCACGCGCAAAAGTTACTGAAGGTGCTTCGTAAGCATGCGAATAAAGTACTTTTTCTGCGAATGTAAGCGGGCGACCCAAAAGTGTGCGGGCGGCGGCTACTTTGCCGGGTAGTTGTTCGTAAACTTTCCGGATCAGATTGATATCAAATGCCATTATGAGGGATTAATTTTTTATTTAGATTGCAAAATTACCACATCTTAAACAAAAACGGAAATTACACTACAAACTAAAATAGAAATATTCACTTTGGTCGACAGTTAGAAGGCAATCTTTTGGTTATAACAATGTATTGTATGCCAATGTCGTCATTTCATTTTTTTTGCACCAAAAAAATGCCTTAGCCTCGTTTCAAGCATAGGGGTATATTTGTATATTTTTATACTTTCTTGGTTGTGTATTGAAGTGGGGAAAAAATATAGCTGTTTAATTTTTTATTTCCTCCAAACAAATTATTTTTACAGTTAAGCAAACTGTTTTAATTGATTTGCTGTCTTTATAGATTGTTAGCAAAGAGATTATACCTTCAAACTTTTATATTATAATTTTTATGAGAAGATCGATACCTGTATTTTTACGCAGTCTCGTGTTAGTGTTTGTTCTGATGTTTGGTGCAAAAGGTTCATTTGCATCTCACGTAGTGGGAGGAGATATTTATTACACATGGCTATCTGGTAGCACTTACAGGGTTACCGTAGTGTTGTATGGTGATTGCGGTCCTGCAAGTGCTGGCGCTTTTGCAACACTTCCAGGCGGTTCGCCAAGAGTATGCGTTTATGATGGTGCAACACCAGTAACTACATTGATATGCACGGTCAACCCCCCATCCGCTGGTGTTGAAATTACTCCAGTTTGTCCAGATTCATTGGCTCGTACCCAGTGTACCAATACATCAAACTCTATCCCAGGTATCAAAAAGTTTGTGTATTCGATAAACTACACATTGCCGTATACCTCTGCAAATTGGCGCTTTGTTTTTAACTCAACTTATGGAGCTTCTTCTGCTGGTCGTGCAGCTGCAATAACTAATATAGTAGGTGCCGGTGGTACATTGATGGAGTTGACTGCGACACTGAACAACACTGTATATAACAACACAAACCCTAGCCTTACAGTTGTACCTACACCATTTTTCTGTCTCAATACACCTATTTGTTACACACCTGGTGCTATCGATCCAGAGGATGACAGCTTGAGATTTGAACTAATTCCTGCTAAAAATGCAACATCAGATTGTGCAACTTCAGGTGCTGATGTAGCATACACTGGTACCGCTTGGACACCTCCAGCTACAGCTGTTTCTGCTACTACACCACTCAGATGCGTGGCGGGCAGCTTCAGTTTCAGTCCTGTAAACGGTCAGGTATGTTTCAATCCTAATTTCGTTCAAAGGAGTGTTGTGGTTTACGAAATCAAAGAATTTCGTGGTGGTACTTTGGTAGGCAGCATGCAAAGAGAAATGACATTTTTGGTTCGTGGTTGTTTAGTTAATGCCCCCACAGTCGGTACTGTAGATACTGGTGGCGTTATTGAAGTTGATGGTCCCAGAGCATTTCACGTTTGTGGTGATGAAGGTTCATTTACTTTAACTATGCGTCCAAGGCCAGACACTACTACGCCTGCTGTTATAAACGTTACTTGCACCGCTACTGGTCTACCTACAGGTATGAGTTTTTCTGTAACTAACAATGGTACCCCGAATCCAATTTGTGTTTTTAGCGGTAATGCTTCTTTAATGACTCCTGGTGTTTATACTTTCTTCTTGAATCTTCGCGATGATGCCTGTCCTTTAAATGGGAACAATACTATAGCTTACACAATCAGTATTTATCCCGTACCTACAATCAGCCACAATGTTATTGCAGAAGCAACTTGCATCACAAAGGCTGTAGTACGCATAGTTCCTGGCGGTTCTGGTCAGCCTTGGACCATCAAAGTTTCAAATCCAGCCTTACCTGTAGGAACTGATACTTTCGCTACCTATGTGGATTCTGTAGCATTTACTGATTTATTTGAGCCGGGTCCACTACCTGGCCCTGGTTTGTATATTTCTACTATTTTTACGTCCGTTTCTACTGAATGTGCTTTGTTTGATACCATAAGATTGGTGGTGCCGTCAAAACTTTTGCCAATTGCTGAAGGCGTTGACCCAAGTCATTGTGGAAAAAATGATGGTTCTATATTACTTAGCAATCTTAACCCCGGTGGTATAGATACGGTAACCTATGATAAATTTGGTATACCTCAACCTCCTATTATAGGTGTTGTTTCTCCAGGAGGCACGTTGGTTATTCCTGATTTGAGAGCAGGAATATATTCCAATATTGTTGTCAGGTATGGATATTGTACAGCCGATCCAATAGGTCCAGTTACTTTAGTAGATCCTCCGTTTACTCTTACTGCAGTAACCAGTCAGAATCCTTCTAAATGTGGATACTGTGATGGTTGGATCAAATTAGATGGTCTACACCCAGATCAGTTGGATACAGTTACTTATAGTAAAGATGGAGTAGCCCAAACACCGTTATCGTTTTATATCAATTCAGATAGTACCATTACGCTTTCTACATTGTGTGAAGGGGTCTACACTCCTTTCACTGTAAGAACTGCTGGCGTATGCACAGCTACGTTAACCTCTATTGCTACGCTAGCAGCCCCGCCTATCGGTGCGCGTTTCGATACACTGGTAAATTATGGATGTAAAGGTGACACACTGATTCTTACAAACAATTCATTCCCGGCAGGAGAACTGACCTATACTTGGGATTTTGGTGACGGTGGTACGTCTACCCAAATCAATCCCGTCCATGTTTACACCAATACTACAGCTTCTTCTTATATCATCAAGTTGTTTGCTACAAATACAAGATGTGTAGATAGTTCTATACTTACACTTAACCTGAATCATTTTCAGAATGCGGACTTTACAATGAATCCTGAAAAATTCTTGTGTCAGATCGATAGCGTTACGTTCACTAACACATCCACTGGTACTGGTCTTGATTATACTTGGTATTTTGCCGATGGTAGGGTAGACCAAAACATGGACGTGGTGCATTCTTACACTAATATGGGTACTTATAACACATCTTTGGTTGTACACAATATTACAAAAGGTAAGCACTGCTACGATACGATGACAAAATCAATTGTTGTTGACTCGAACAGTGTATTGACGCTTAAAGTTTCTGGCGATGTAACAGCTATATGTCGTGGTCAGGCGGTAACACTGAGTGCGATATACACCACTAGTGGCGATACTGGCAACAAATGGACAATGACCGATGGTTTTGAAATGACCAATGCCAATCCTGTAATGCATTCGTTTGAAGGAGTAGGACCTATGGATGTAACTTTTGATGCCAAGTTTAGAGCCTGTCCAGAAAAATCAGCATCACTCAGAATTTATGTGTTCGATGTGCCAGGTTTGTATTTGGGACCAGATACGGCAATATGCCCCGGTGGTAACCCAATTCAGCTCAAGGATGATAGAAATAATTTAAATCCGAAGGCTAGTTGGCGTTGGAATACTGGTCAAACTTCGTCTAGTTTGGTAGTTACTAAACCTGGTACCTACATTGCTACTGTTACTATTGATGGTTGTGCTACCACTGATACAGTGTTTGTGAACAAAGATTGCTACGTTGATGTTCCTAACGTATTCACTCCAAATAATGACGGAGTAAATGACTTCTTCTTCCCTCGTAAATTCTTATCTAGAGGTGTTACCACTTTCAGAATGAACATTTACAACCGTTGGGGACAGCAGATATACGAAACCACCAGCACTGACGGACAAGGTTGGGATGGTGCCTTAAATGGTGTTCCTCAGCCTTCTGGAGTATATGTTTACGTAATTGATGTCACTTTCAAAGATGGTCAGATAGAACAACATAAAGGCAATGTTACTATCTTAAGATAAAGTATGGGATAATAATGAAATGAAAGCCACTCTTTTGGGTGGCTTTCATTTTTTGTATTTTTCTTTGCCTCAGTTACGTAACCTATGTTTCCAAGAAAAAAATATATATAAGTATATGTAATAAAATAAATATTGTACACTCAAATTGCAGTTAGAATCAGGTGAACTTTTGTTGATAGAGTGAGACAACTATAACAAGAAACGAATAGTAAAAGTATTTTCCAATTTTTACAACTAGCTCCCCCAATATTAATTTTAGTATGCCATAATTTGTCGAAGTGGTTGGATTAAGAAGCAAGCAAATCACCAATCTAGCGATGTACAGTACCAAAGTTATTTAATGAGCTTCTGTTGTGTAGCAATGGCTAAATTTAATCCCTCCTATTTGGCAGAATTACAGAGGTACTGTACCTACTATAGCATCAATACTATTGTATGTAAGACTTTGTTATCACCGAAAGAAAGTTCGATAGGTTAGTTATTGCAATTAAGTAAGAACTGATTAGAGGATTGGAGCAGAATTTGATATCAATCTACTATTATTTCATTTTAGCATTAATTTTTTCGTAAGCTATGTTATTGCTTACAAACTCGGGTACTAAGTCTTTCATCAATGATACAGTTTCTAGCGTATAATGTCTACTAGCGCTACTAATAAGTTTATTCACTTTTTTCTCTACTACATTAAAGTCGTACTGACGAACATCAGCAATCAGAATTTTTTCGTGATAGGTGGGTCTTGAATTTTCTGCACTACTTAATAATTCTTCGTATAATTTTTCACCTGGTCTAAGCCCTGTGTACACTATTTGGATGTCCCTATCAGGCTCTTTACCTGAAAGTTTAATCACTTTTCTAGCCAAGTCAGCTATTTTTATGGGTTCGCCCATATCAAATACAAATATCTCGCCACCTTGGCCCATTACGCCAGCTTCTATGACTAATAAGCAAGCCTCTGGTATAGTCATAAAGTAACGGGTAATATCTGGGTGGGTAACGGTTATAGGACCACCTTTCTCAAGTTGTTTCTGGAATCTAGGTATAACTGAACCATTTGAACCCAAAACATTGCCAAAACGGGTCGTTACAAATTTGGTTATCTTAGCATTAGGATTATTTTCATTAGAAATAGACAGCTGTTTGAAAAAGCTTTGCGTAAATATTTCGGCAATACGCTTAGACGCACCCATCACATTCGTAGGGTTCACAGCTTTGTCGGTCGATACCATAACAAACTTCTCAACATTGTTGGCTACTGCCAATTCAGCTAACGTTTTAGTGCCCCCTACATTGTTTATTACAGCAATAGATGGATTATCTTCCATCAGCGGTACATGTTTGTAAGCTGCAGCATGAAACACAATTTGCGGATTATATATTTCAAAAAGATGTTCCATTCGGTTTTTGTCGCAAATGTCTCCCATGTATGCCTTTACGACAGGATTGTTGAATTTTTCCTGTATTTCTAGCATAAACTCGTGCATGGGCGTTTCTGCTTTGTCACACAATATAAGAAGCGATGGACGATAGTTAAGCAATTGCCTTACAAGTTCACTTCCTATAGAGCCTGCTGCACCAGTAACTAGAATTTTTTTACCCTTTAGTTCACTATATATTGCCTCATTGTGAATTTTGATCACTTCCCGTTCCAACAAATCTTCAATGTTTATATTTTGAAGTTGTTGGGTGTCCAATTTTCCATTTAGCCAGTCGCGCATTGCGGGTACTTGCTGAATTTTAATACCATGTTTAAGGCAATTATCTACCAGCTCATTTAATTTTCTGGTGTCTATTACCTTACTGGCCATAATTAATATCTCTACCCCCTCCGCGCTCAATTTTGCAAGACTGTTTTCTTGCGTGCTATAGATCGGTATACCCTCCAGTAGCTTACCTGTAGTGATAAACGAATCATCTAGAAATGCAACCACTTGCATATCTCCATCAGGCAGACTGTTCATTACTTTTTTAATATGAAGCCCATCTGCAGATGTATCATGAACAACTACTTTTTTCTTTAGGACTTTAACACCACCATGAGATAGCGTTTTGTAAAAATTGAATACATAACGAACTGTGAGTCTGTACGATATGATTACAAAACTGGTAATGAAAAAATTAATCGCAACTATTTGAAGGGTGAAATAGTTGCCAGATTTTAGGAAGAAGATGTTTAGTACCAAATAGAAGAAGGCGGCAATTGCATTCACCATTACCAGTCGGGAGGTATCCTCAAGATTGGTGTATCTGATAATACCTGCGTAGCTTTTGAAAATGTAAAAAAGTGCAGCATTCAAAAGAAATGCAACGCCCATCATGAAGCGAAGACCAACACCGATTTGATCCCAGTTGAAGTTCAGCTTCAGCATTCTTGATAGAAAAATGCAAAAGCATACCAGAAAAAGGTCTAATAAAAAGACCAACCACCTGGGGAGGATGCGTACTTTGTATGACATCGTTTTCTATTTAGTGATGATTTTTTTACCCAAAGGAGTAGATAGGACCACAATATTACATAATATTCTGTGAAATTGGTAACATTAGATAGGGTAATTTATTTACATTAGCTAACAAATATTATATTGTATTGTTTTTCAGTTGGTTTTTTTTGCGTATTTCATTGACTAAATCAATAAATAACATACCTTGCATTATGGAAAATTCAAAAAACAATACAAATAAAAAAGCTGGCCCTTCTAAACTCCCAGCTAAACAAATAGTTTTTGGCAACCAACCCAAAGGCAAAAAAGGCTCAGTAGCATCAAAAGCATCAGCAAACTCTAATAAGAAGGGTGGGGTAAACCTAATGAGGAAACTATCAGGCATGTAGATGCTTGTTACATTAGGCGAAGCATTTGGTTGTCTATTGACTGGAAAAAATCATTTGGTTGAAATGTACGCCAGTTAGGACTTTCAAGTAGGTGCACATAATAATCGATATGGCTTTTGTGAAAATCATATTGAGATTGCTCTGGCATATTTATACTTGCTATCCATCCTCCATCATCTCTCACATCTTCGCTCCATTCCTGATAATAGTCTGTGTCGCTACTATGAAAATTCAGTACATTCTCTGTTATTAGTATGTACTTAAAGATACCCTTTGCAACCATAAGGTCTATTACAGATCGTTTCAGTTGCATAATGTCGTTCTCAACAGCGTCATTCCATTCACCTATTAGTTCAATAATCGCAAAATTATAGTCATAATCAACAAATAGAACTTTTAGGTATAGAGTCCTTGACCCGAAGTCATCCCATTGTGGGTGTATATAATAGTTATAAATAGTATTAGAATATTCAAACTCACTATGTTCTGCCCCATAAAAAGGGGAAAACTCATCTTCTTCAGCAATGTAAAGATGTCGCCAATTATAAAATGGTTCAATTTCGTGCATGAATTGTTAAAATGAAAGCCCCTGAAGACTTCTAGTTATACGAAAGTGCAAATGTACTAAAACCACTTATAGAGATGCTTTATCACTTGGTAATAGTTGTTTGTTATTTGCTACTTTCTTTGGTCATTTTCTAGGTGTCTAGGCTAGTAATATTGCTGCTGTTTATCGTTGAATTACGTGAAAATTAATTTGCCGAAAAATTTTTCTATTAAATAAAAAGTTTTTACTACCTTTGCAGTCCTTAAAAAAATATGGCCAAACAATCACTCATTAAGCAGGACGGTACTATCGTTGAAGCACTATCTAACGCTATGTTCCGGGTCCGTTTAGAAAATGGGCACGAAATATTAGCAACAATATCAGGTAAGATGCGCATGCACTACATTCGTATACTGCCAGGAGATAAAGTAGGAGTGGAAATGAGTCCGTACGATCTTAGTCGTGGTAGAATAATATACAGATACAAGTAAATTACCCTTTGGGTTTATATAAAACAAAAGAGCAAAATACAATATCATGAAAGTAAGAGCAGCTATAAAAAAGCGTAGTGTTGATTGTAAGATTGTACGTCGTAAAGGCAAACTGTACATCATTAACAAAAAAAATCCTCGTTTTAAACAAAGACAAGGTTAATCTTTTCTCTGTTTGATAGGATGCTTCACAAAGAAGCTACAAAATAAATTGCATAACAATAATTAGTAAAATACTCTGCCACCCATTTAGGGGCTGAGAGTTTAAAAATTCAATTTTCAATGGCTCGTATAGCTGGTATTGACCTTCCGAAAAACAAACGTGGTGAAATAGCGCTCACCTACATCTATGGTATTGGCAACAATACTGCGCGCTACATTCTTGACAAAGCAGGAGTAAGCTATGACAAAAAAGCTTACGAATGGAATGACGAAGAGCAAACTGCGATTCGTAACATCATTAACGCTGAGTTTAAAGTGGAAGGTCAGCTGCGTTCTGAAGTGCAGATGAATATCAAACGTCTTATGGACATCGCTTGTTACCGTGGCCTCCGTCATCGTAAGGGTTTACCATTACGTGGTCAACGTACTCGTACAAACAGTCGTACTCGTAAAGGAAAGCGTAAGACAGTTGCAGGTAAGAAAAAAGCGCCAAAAAAATAAAATCTATTCCACTGCCAGATCCATTGTGGCGCAATGGGGAGGAGTGGTGTGGGCTGGCTGTGGCCGGTTAATTTTCAGTGATTACCTTTTATTAAAAAACTAAAATGGCAAAAGCGCAAGCATCAGCGAAAGTCGTTGCAAAAAAACGAATCGTTAAAGTAGACACACATGGTGATGTGCACATCAGTGCAACATTCAATAACATCATCATCAGTATCACCAACAAAAGTGGACAAGTTATATCTTGGTCATCTGCGGGTAAAATGGGTTTCCGTGGTTCAAAAAAGAACACACCATATGCTGCCCAAATGGCAGCTCAAGACTGCGCTAAAGTTGCAGTTGATGCTGGTATGAAACGTGCAGATGTGTATGTTAAGGGACCAGGTTCTGGTCGCGAAGGTGCTATACGTTCCATCAATAATTCTGGTATAGAAGTTACGTCGATAAAGGATGTTACCCCACTGCCACACAATGGTTGTCGCCCTCCCAAAAAACGTAGAGTTTAGTCTATTGCGTCATTTGCATTTCATTGCAATTGTTCAGTTAAAAATCATTATTCAATAATTTTAATAACAAGTGCTGTTCCGGATCGGATTTTACGATTTTTAAAGGAGACGGAGCAGCTAAAACAAAAATCGTCATGGCACGTTATACAGGACCCAAAAACAGAATCTGCCGCATTTTCGGAGAGCCGATTCTTGGATCAGGCAAAAGCCTTTCTAAAAACAGTAACCCTCCAGGTCAGCACGGACCTACTCGCAAGCGTAAGGCTCCAAGCGAATATGCTGTGCAGCTGAAAGAAAAACAAAAAGCCAAATACACCTATGGCTTGCTCGAAAAGCAGTTCGCAAACACCTATGTTGAGGCTTCACGCCTTAAAGGTGCAACAGGTGAAAACCTTATCAAATTGTTGGAAGCACGCTTAGATAATGCAGTATTCCGTATGGGTATCGCCCCTACACGTCCTGCTGCTCGTCAGTTAGTATCTCACAAGCATGTTATGGTTAACGGCCATGTTGTTAACATACCTTCTTACACGCTGAAACCAGGGGATGTAATAGAATTGAAACCTAAAAGCAAGGCTAACAATACGGTAACAGCTATGATTCGTCCAAAGAATACACGTATCAGCTGGTTAGATTTCAACGAAAAAGATTTGGTTGGAACATACATAGCCCACCCAGAACGTGAAGCAGTTCCCGAGAACATTAAGGAGCAGCTGATTGTAGAGTTGTACTCTAAGTAATAACGTCATATCAACAGCAGAGTGTTTCACTCTGCTATGTTGTTTTTCGCCTACCAGTAACAATATTCAGTACACAAATAAATATCAAACAAATATCAATATGGCCATATTGAATTTTCAAAAACCGGATAAAATAGCTCTTCAGAAAACAACCGATTTTGAAGCGCAGTTCGAGTTTCGTCCTTTAGAACCTGGTTATGGCGTTACAATAGGTAATGCATTGCGCCGTGTTTTGCTGTCTTCTCTAGAAGGTTTTGCAATCACTGCAATCAGAATCCCCGGTGCAGATCATGAGTTTGCTACTATCAAGGGTGTTTTTCAGGATGTTACAGAAATTATCCTCAATCTAAAGCAGGTTCGTCTTAAAGCCATTGGCGAAGTTGGCGATTTTGTAAGTCACAAAGTAGACATCAACGTTAAGGGGATAGAAATCTTTACCGCTGGTATGATAGGTGAAGCATTACCTGACTTTCAAGTAATGAACCCTGATTTAGTTATATGCAACTTGCATCCAGGTACTGGTTTTCAAATGGAGGTTCACATTGGCAAAGGTCGTGGATATGTACCGGCAGAAGAAAATCGTCCTGAAGATGGACCATTGGGTTTAATAGCTATTGATTCGATCTTCACTCCTATCAAAAATGTAAAGTACAACATCGAAAATACCCGCGTTGAACAACGTACGGATTTCGAAAAGTTAATCATGGAGGTAGTTACCGACGGTACTATTCATCCTGAAGAGGCTGTAAAAGAAGCATCACGTATTCTTATCCAGCACCTCATGATCATCACTGATGAGAATATTTCGTTGGATACAAGACGTGAGGAGAAAGAAACTATTGTAGACGAAGAAACACTTCTTGTCCGCAAAGTATTGAACACTCCACTCGAAGATCTAGAACTTTCTGTCCGTGCTTTCAACTGCCTAAAAGCTGCAAAAATCAACTCTCTGAGCGAACTAGTACAGTACACTCAGGAAGAACTTATGAAATTCCGTAATTTCGGTCAGAAATCGCTTTCTGAAATCGAACAAGTGCTCCACGAACGCGGTTTGCACTTTGGTATGGATATCAACAAATTCCGCAGAGGAGAAGATTAATATTTTTCTGGTCAGTATTCTTAACCATGCGGTAAGTGAATACTGACCTTTTTTATCTACATTTTTCATTTTATAACAACCTCATAAATCCTGACACGGTATGAGGGCTTAAAACACAAATGTCATGCGTCACGGAGACAAAATCAAAAATTTAAGTCGCACAGCTTCACATCGTGCAGCGTTACTTTCCAACCTTACTTGCCAACTGATACAGTACAAGCGTATCACTACTACTTTGGCTAAAGCTAAGGCGCTACGCGTCTATGCTGAGCCAATTATTACTCGTAGCAAAAACGACAATATGCACAATCGTCGTATCGTGTTTAGCTATTTGCAAGATAAAGAAGCCATTAAAGAACTATTTGGTGTTATAAGCGACAAAGTTGCTGATCGTCCAGGTGGTTATACTCGTATCATAAAGTTGCCTCGTCGTATAGGCGATGCGGCTGATATGGCGATGATTGAGTTAGTTGATTTCAATACCATTTACGGTAGAGACACAGAGGTTGCGGCAGCTAAGAAAACACGCCGTAGCCGTAGAAGCTCTGGAGCAAAATCTACAGTAGAAACTGCAACTGAATCTGTAGTAAACACTATGCCAGAAGTTCAAGCTGAGGAAAATGTTGTTGAAATTACAGATGTTGCAGAATCAACTGAAACTACTACTGAATCAATTGAAACTACTACTGAATCAACTGAAACTGCTACTGAATCAACTGAAACTGCTGCAGAAGAGAATAACGCTTAATTTACTAGGTATTCATTTTTTGTGCCGGATAACAATTTCAAGTTGTTATCCGGTTTTTTTATTTCCTTCTTTTACTACTAGAAATATTTTCTTTTCTAATGTAGTTGTAAATCACGGAAATCGTAGTAAAAAGTAGCAATACATAGATCACCCCATAAAACAGCATATCTTCTATATCTTCTTGCCAAGTGAGATAAGCCGGTCTGTCTTCAAAAAAGAAGTATAATGCCGTTAATGCTATTGAAACTACAAGAATTTTTAGATAAGTCGATCGCATGAGTGTTACCTGGCTTTACTGCCAAATTGCTATTACTTAAAAATGATTTAAAGTGTTATTGCTTTATAAACTGTTTGGTATATTTATTGTTGTCACTGGCAATTTCTACAATATAGACACCTGATGGTAAGAAGCTAGCGTCCAAAGTTTCATGAATAGTATTATACCATTCTTGCTTCGATAGCAGTTGGCCATTCATATTGTAAATTGTTGCACTAAGTTTATTAGTTTTTTCTACAAGTGCTACGTGAATTTCTGTTGTTGCTGGGTTGGGATATAGCAGTATTCTAGATCCTTCAATAGTAGGCAGATTATTATTGCTCAATACAGGAGTTGTGTCCAAAAATGTTTCATAATAATACACAGTAGTATAGTCTGGAGTTAACGAATATGAAGTCCAATTGTACAGGTATTGCAGAATAGTATCTGGGTCATTATTGGTGTTATAACCTACTATCTGCATGGATGTAGGCGACCAAGCATTTGCAATACTATCCCATCCTTTATGAAACACCGTATCTGGTTTTGAGCCTGTAATATGTTTAGACATATTGTATTGTGGCCACCAAGTGCCATGTATTGGGTCATATTGGTGTTGTTTCCAAGAGTTATGGAAGGTCAATGAACCACTATAACTAAAAGTGTCCCTTACATATTCTCCTAATACAGTACCATCATAAAAACTTGTTTGCACTGTCAAAAGCCTACCACTAGCGTCATAGGTATTTACATATTTCAACTGCTGTATGAGTGGTAACGAAAAAGTCGTGTCGGTTAGATTTGCAAAATGGTCAATCTGCAGTAAATTCCCCGTGCCGCTATAGGAGTAGGTTGTTTTTGCTACTTGTTTCCAAGTCCCCATGTGGTATTCGTAAACGCTATCTTTTATCAGCTTACCTGTAGTTCCGTAGCTAAAAAACTGTTTGTAAGCACTATCTGGGATACCAGTATTAAAGTTTGTCCATAATCCACTGTTTATAGTGTTGTTAGTATTAAATGTGTTGAAGTATTTACGATCATCATTTAATGTGTCGGGGAATATTTCCTGAAAGCTAGTTTGGTTACTGTTAGTATCATAAGCCGCAATATTAGACTCATAAAATACAAATGAAGGCAAACTGAACGGATCCATTGTCCAATGCAAATAAGTATCATACTTTACTTGAGGTACTGTAAAAATGCCTGCATAATCAAACATCGGAGATGTGCTGTAGGTATAATTGTAAGCAAACAACATGTTGTTGTAGTCATATGCTGACTTTCTCATACCGCTATATTTAAGTTTCACTGAGTCCGAAAGCGTTCCTAATGCATTGTCTCTCGTACTTTGCGCTATCACACGTTGTGTGGGTACTCCAGCGGTTGCTTTAGCCTTACTGTTTTCTACATTGTTTTGCTGTAATAATGCGCTTATAAATCGATTATGACCTTCAACAGTCATATGTTTTTTCTTGTACTGCGCATTAGCGCTCAACCCAAGAAATAAAAATAAAGCTATTGTAATAGTGTTTTTCATAACCAGAAATGAGTATGTGAAATCTATGATCAATTAAAGTTAATGATTTTTGTGAATAGTACTAGGTGATAGCCCGAAAAAATAAAAAATCTACTATTTGTTGATTTATAGAAAAAAGCTGCGTACATTAGAGTTAAATAGTTTTGTCAATCATCAAATACAAGGACATTATGCATCCCAAATTTATGTTCAATCGTATATCCAAACTGGCCTCTGTTGTTACTTTGGTTGCCTTTATGGGTTATTCTTTTACTTTTAGTTCCTGCAATAAAAAGGGGGAGAACAGTTCAAAAGTTACTACAACAAATTGTTATGCTCCTACCGATGATAGTGCCGCATTGAATAACAACGTAGGTAAAAACGAACCTCAACGTACTCTCACTAGTGTTGTAACTGTGGCTGACATGAATGGTGTTGAAGGTAGTTCAGCAATTGAGGTAGTATTTAATGAAAACACGGAATTCTTTACAGTTAATGACCCTGCAACTGTAGCTGTTGTAAAAGAAGCTTTTAGCAACGGCAAACCTTTGCAAATATCTTTCAATCCTTGGAAGGGTACGTTGCTAAAAGCCGAATATGCCACAGGTCAGCAGGCCGAAGCACTAAGTGGACGTGTTTTAGACAAAGGTGCTGAGACAGCTGTATCATTGAGAGCATCTACTATTACCGACGAAGTTATTGACAACCCGTCAGAGCTAGGGACAATCAATTTATCAGACACAGGACTAAATAATCTAATACCAGATTTTGCTACAGCTCAACTCATGTTCAATTACATAGCTAAACAATGCTGTGCTATACCCGGTCCCTATGCTATTGATTACTGTATCCCATTCCAATACTGTATAGATGGTTGTTATGCTCGCGCCCACAAAATGTGTTGGATTATTAATAAAAGATATAAATATGGAACTAAAAAAGTATTCAGTTTCGCCACTCCTACCTCAACCTACAAGTTGTCTGTGCAAGGCCAAAAATGGGGTGGTTGCTGCATTCGCTGGTGGTATCATGTTGCGCCATTAGTTACAGTAAAAACTCCTACCGGACCTAAAGCTTATGTATTTGACCCCGCAATGTTTAATCAACCTGTTCTCTTGTCTGTGTGGTTACATGCACAAGAAAATCCGGTATGCTCTGGTTCCTTCATACCAAAGGTTACGATGTATAACATCCGCCCTACAGCTTCTTATGCTCCTTCTGGTACATCTGGTTTAGTATTCTCTACAGATCCTACTTTTTCTGCCACAAACAATACCCTTTACAATTACAGGAACTTAATTACATGTCCATAAAAAAGTCGTTTAGTAAATTGTTTGTAAACTCAACTTGTACCACATACATGTTGGGTTTATTTTTTCTGGCTATTGCATTTCCATCTTGCGCATTGGTACAAAAGAATAAAGTTGACAATAATGGTAAAGTACCTGTAGAGTATGCCCTTACTGTAGCAGCTATCAACCCGCCTGCTGGTGATGATGCATATATAGAGGTTAACTTCAATGAGTCAGCAAGGTTTTACAAAATACCCAAGAATGCAGCTCCCGAATACTTGGAGTTACTCAGGATGTCTGAAAAAACCAATACACCAGTATTAGTAAAGCGTGCTAATGAATATTCTGATATTATACTCAGAGTAAGAAGGAAAAAGTAATAATCGTTTGTGTAAAGCGAATATCAATTTTTATTATCTCAATTTACAATCCATGCTGCGTTCTTTTTTAGCCATTATTTTGTTTATACCGATTGTGCAGTTACGGGCTGCTGTAGGTATACTAAGTCTGAATGAAGCCATTAAGACTAAAATGGTAAAGTTTTCAGCATCCAACACTACCGGAGCTTATCAGGGCAAAACAACCACAATTGTGCTTGTTAACACTAGTAGAGACTTACTGAAGGTGAAAATTGATGTTGGTACAGTACTTACGCCAGACAGTAGTTCCTATCAGCCCATAATATTGGCAGGAGAGGAATTGCTGGTGCTACAGCCATCAGGCTCAGCCAGTATGCTAGTTCAAACATTTTGTGGTAACAGCCCCAAGGCTTGTCCTTCTTCAGGGCATGGGTTTAGATATTCTGGAATAGGCAGCGATACGCTGGTTACAGTAATGAAGTTCGTTAAGGCAAACAATTTGTTTGATGATTTAGGGCAATATGCAGTTTGGGCTGTAACTAACAATGCAAGCTTATCTAATATTTATGATGCCAATAGACCAGAAGTAGCCCGTCAATTACTAGATGTAATAAGCAATGCCACGGGCAGGAAAAAGCCCGATTATTACACTATCAATGCACCTTCTGAACAAGTACCAGATATGCCTGCCTATGTTCCCAAACCTTTAAAAATTGTGGCAACATTCAGAATAATTACAAAAGAATCTAAACGTCTCACTTTAGGTGTATATAACGATATGGGCAATACCGTACAGTCGGTCTTCGAAGACAGAGAGTTTCCTGCCACAGGTCATGAGTTTGGGGTGGAGTTCGAGGCAGCAGATGTACCTGCTGGTTTTTACTACATCAGACTTAAGGAAGGGGATATAATAATCGAAGAAAAAAGAGTTAAGGTTGACTAGTTTTTTACTTCTTACAATTGTTTAAGTAAATTAGTAATTGGTTTCATTTGCTGCTGCATACTATATGTACTATTTACCATATCCTCTATTTTGTTTTTGTAGTGGCCTGATGTTGCAATTGTAAGCGATTCATTAATTGCAGTTGTTATGTTTTCAGTGGTAGGTGAACTTACCAATGATGCAACTCCCGAAAATTTGAACTGTCTCATGTATTCTGTTTCAGTTCCTATCAAGTACAGTTTTTTTGCCAAATACTCACCAGCTTTGTTGGGTGCTGTCATTTTAGACTCTATGTCTGCTTTGTTTTCTTTGGTTAAGCTAATTCCTATTGACGCATATTGCTGCAATGCTTCTTTTTCTACACCTGTTATGTATGGGTAGAATAATATGCAGTTAGTTCCCCCCTGACTGGCAGCATATTGCTTTATTTCATTACAATATTTGTTATCCTTCATGCCAGCAATTAGTAGTACGGTTTGCTCATTTTTTATTTTACAAAATGCTTCTACCAACTCGGCTACACAATTTAGCGGGTTTACAGAGCCCATGTATAGTAGAGCAGTTTTGTTGAGGTGCTGTTCTGGTACTAGCTTTTTAATAATTTCCGAATAGTTTGTAGTTACTACTGATGGAACATAATTGGTATTCTGAACAGTTTCTGGCAAAAAACTCAGCTTACATCTTCCCGCTAGCCATGCCGATCGCTGTGCAGATGGCGTAGATACCAAACTTGCTCTATGTACTTTTTGCAGTGCCAAAAAATTATTGATTTGGGATAGGGGAGAGCGGGGCAATGAGCTCCATATAAAGTCTGCCATCTCCAGTGCATGATATACAATAGGTTGTTGATTCCTCACTTTTAACCCGCACAGGTAAGAGAAAGCACAAAATGAAATGATGGCTGTTGTGTTTTCAGACACAATCTGTTTGGCTCTTGCAGTGTATTTTCTTCTTATAGTCAATCGTTGCAATAACCCAATGCCGTGATGTTTACCTACCGACTCCAGTACTACTCCATCGGTTTCAAATATTTCTGATTCTAAGTGAGGGTCGAAGGTGAGAATATGGATAGCATATCCCTCATCCTTCAGTACCTGCGCCATGGCCCATACAGGCGGCAAAAATACTGGGTGAACTAAAGTAAGGAATAAGACTTTTTTTTGTGTCATGGTAATTGATTGCAAAGCTACATTTTTTGAAGCCATCATACAACGGCTACAATATCAACAGCCCTGATAGCTATAAGCAACCAGGGCTGTTGATATTGATATTTGTTGAAATTTAGAAGGATACTGTTACAGTAACCTGTGTAGATATCGAACCGTTACATACCGTAACAATAGCAGTACCCGGGCCAGCAGGAATAATCTGATTGGTTGTAGGGTCTATACTACATACAGCTATATTATCTGAACATAGCTTAATAGTAGCGCCGCTTACTGGATTGTTGCTTGCATCTACGGCAGTAGCATTAAGAGTTACCGGACCACCTGTAAGGCTAACGCTTAGTGTAGAGCCTGTTGTGATGTTTATACCTGTTACTCCTGGTGTTGTAGTGCCGCAGTTACAGTCGCTTACCATTATTAGTGCTGCACCTTCTGCTATAGTTGGTGAGCTTACGTGTGCTACTACAACGGTTGATAGCCCTACAGTAGCAGAAGAACGCATTGTCACAAGACCGGTAGCATTTACAGTCGCGATGTCAAATATTGGTATACCAGTAGTAGGCACCTCCCATGTCAATCCTGGAGGCATCGCAATTGC
This sequence comes from Flavipsychrobacter stenotrophus, assembly GCA_945902755.1. Taxonomy (GTDB): domain Bacteria; phylum Bacteroidota; class Bacteroidia; order Chitinophagales; family Chitinophagaceae; genus Nemorincola; species Nemorincola stenotropha_A. The sequence goes on along the minus strand of CAMDNC010000003.1, from coordinate 11,411 downwards.
ATTCAGTGCTTTGGTAGTCTTATTTACAGCATATGCTTGTGCGGTAAACTGTTTTGTTGCACCTGCTCCTAAGCTTGCCATTATTGGAGTAACTATGATCGTAGTATCTGGCAGCACATTTACTTCTGCCTGACCAGTAATACCGCTAGCAGTAGCTGTAATAATGGTGTGGCCAAGTCCTTTTGCGGTTACCGTACCATTAGCATCTACAGTCGCAATACTGGCATCCTGTGAAGCCCATGTAAAGGTGCTTGCTACTTCTGTGTTAGAGCTGTTATAGGCTTTCGCAGTAAACGCCGATGTTTCATTGCGGAACATTTCTTTACCTACTGGATTTACTGCTACTCTTACCACTGGCAATGCAGCTGGTGGTGTGCCTACAACCAATACAGGTACATATACCTTGTTGTTGTCAGATATGCCATTAGCAGTTACCGTAATTACGCACTCACCTGGAGCATTAAATGTGATAGTACCTGAGCCATCAACCGATGCTATGCTGGTGTTACTTGAAGTGTATGTATAGCCAGACACTGTACCAGTACCCAGATACACACTTGTGAGTGGTATTGTACCAGCATTAGTTGTCCAAATTACCGCAGAAGGTACTACAGTGAACACTGCTGGGAGATAAACTCCTACTGGTACTTGTGCTGTTAGTGTCTTACCACTTATGGTAGTTGAAGCAGTTACTATACCGCTACCTGATACCGATGGTGTAAACACACTACCTGCAAACGCACCCAAAGAATTACTTACACTCCATGTTACTCCTGTTGCTGGAGTTGCATTTCCTTTCGAGTCTACAACTACAGCTTCATAACTTACTGTTCCTCCTGGTGCCAATGTTTGTGCACCTGTTTTTATTACAAGTGCAGTTGCAGTGCCAGATCCGCCACCGTTGTTGTTGTTATTGTCATCGTTTTTCTTGCACCCTACTATCAGGGTCAAACTCACCAGTAGCATGGCTACTAAAATCTGTGTTTTTTTCATGCGTCGCGTTTTTTGTTATTAGAAATTAATAGTTAATGTCAATCATTATTGATTGTATTTACCACATTGCAAATCTAATACCACACACGTTTCTGTCTCGTTAAAGTATGTTGCGTAGGTGTGTAATTTTGTTGCATCAGCTATACAAAATCACATAACACGTTCATTTCTAGGCACTTTTTGCATTTTCTTAGCAAATCGTTGCTGCCAATAGCTGTTACCCACAGTTACGGTGTATCTTTATCTTAATGTTTCGAGGCTTCTTCAACTTTATCTTTTATTCTTACCATGCACCGTACATCTGTATCATTATAATACATTTCTACACAGCATCCATGCTCATCTAGATCTGATTGATGTATTAATTCCTGAAATGTATTGCCAATTGTTCCAATTTTAGCACGGAAGTTCAATAGCTCCTCCCCTCTATATTCCCCAGCACACAATATAAAAATTGCCAATTTAGGTATATTAGTTACAGATTCTTTCAAAGCCATTGCTGCTTTATAGGTTATTTCTCCGCTTTTATTTGCATAAGATACTCCATAATATGCACTCACATCTTCAGGGCTAGCATGCTGGTATAGTTCTTCAAAAGCCGCCACAACACCCTCAGGAAAACTACTTGCTGTAATGGTGTATAGGGTGATGTTCTCATTTAAATGATAGTTATTCATTGTTTATGTTTAATTTATGATCAAATTTACTTTGCAATTTTTAGCTATTTAGGGGGTAAATCTGACATTTTTAGCTGCTTTTTTACAGTCGGGTTATCACTTACAGTCTGCCATTCACTTATGCTTCGTCTATTATTGGTCCCTAGTTACTTTGTTATAGTTTCTTTGTATGCCGAGTTTATTTTTTTCATCGTAATTAAAGTATTTATCTTGCCATAGTTTTTTAGTACCCGTAACCACAGCGCTTAATTTATAGATTTTTCAAATGAAATTACTATCTCCCATATTGAATATAGTGCTTATATCTTTTTCAATTTCACTTACCGCACTGGGACAAAATCTCACTGCAGATTATACTGCTATCGATAAAATCGCACTTGCAATACCCACCGATAAAACAAAAAAAACACAGGATATTGCCAATTACATAAACGCAAACTTTAGTACTGATGACGAAAAAGCTAGAGCCATTTTTATATGGACCGCTACAAACTTCGAATATGACGTAGAAAACATGTTTGCAATCAATTTCAACGAAAAACAGGAAGATAAAATAGCTCGGGTATTAAAAACTCACAAAGGCATCTGCGAAAACTATGCTGCCGTTTTTCAAGATTTGTGCATAAAATGTGGTCTTAATGCACATATTGTAGTTGGGTATACTCGTCAGAATGGTTTTACTTCTTTTATACCACATGGCTGGTGCGTGGTGAAGGTTGCAACCAAGTGGCAGTTGGTTGACCCTACTTGGGGTTCTGGATATATTGAAAACAATAAATTTGTCAGTAAGATTAGTAACGAATTCTTTAAAGCAATCCCCGAATCACTCATCAAGACGCATATGCCTTTCGATCCCATGTGGCAATTATTAGATCGTCCAGTTTCATACAGGCAATTCTCAGATCTAACGTCAGCCCACACAAAAGATGCTAATATATTCCATTACATCGATTCTATCGCTCAATTTGAACGCCAAACAGAAGTAGAACGTTTCGAAACTGAAATAGACAGAATCGAGAAAAACGGAATCAATAACGCTGTGATTTATGACAGGCTATCCAAGATCAAAAGTTTTGTAGAGGTGTCAAAGAAAAATGAGGTTATAAGCCAGCAAAATGAAATAGTAGATATTTACAATGCCGCTGTTACAGAGTTTAACGAAGGTACAAACGACCTCAACACATTTATTGAGTTTAGAAATAAACAGTTTACGCCAGCCAAAACCGATGCTCATATTCAAGAAATGCTCACGAATGCCGAAACTAAAATGCGGAAAGCAGAAAAAAGCATAAAAGCTATTTTTGGCAAGTATGATAAACTAGATGTTATGATTGTTACCATGGAAAAATCCATGAAACAAGCCAATAGCATACTCAATGAGCAGAAAGATTTTCTTAAAAAGTACTTAACTAAAGGGAAAATCGAAAGAAAAATGATGTTCATAAAAACATCCAGAAGGGGATAAAAAATAATATCAATATTTTTAATCAAATCTAAATTTTCTGAAAACGCAGCCAATGAATTTTAGGTTTAATAAGATTGTCTTGTTAGTTGTAGGTTTTTCATTTATGCTACTTAGTTTGGCATTCTCTTCCCACGCTCAATTGTTCGGCAAAAAGAAATCAAGACAGTCAAATAGAACAGAAGTTGCTGGTACTAATCAATCAATTAGCGAAGAGGAGAACAACAAGCAAAGTAAAAAGCGCAGGAAAAATAAAAATAAAGATAATTATTCGTCAGTTTCCACATCTACAGAAATCGATAATGATAAACGGGCATCACAACAGAAAAAAACCTCTGGAAAAAGAAAACAAGAAATAGCTTATCCTGATTCTAAATTCAAGAAAAAATACAGAATAAGTGTGATATTACCTTTGTACCTCGACGAGCTGGTAAGAGGTGAGTCAGTAACTTTCAAAGACAAAGTGCCAGATAAAGCTGCTGACGGTTTGGCTTTTTACCAAGGGGTTAAGTTGGCTGCCGATAGCCTCAGGAGAGCGGGTGCAAAATTAGATATACACATTCACGATGCAGGTTCGTTTAATGAATCTCCCGAAATGCTAATCAATAGGCGACGACTCGATTCCACCGATCTCATTATCGGTGCGGTTGAACAACATGATATTCCTGTATTAGCTGGATACGCCCGTAAAAAAAGAATCAATTTCGTATCTGCACTTACCAATTATGATGCATGGGTCAAAGACAACCAATATTTTACAATGCTTTTGCCGTCTGTAAAAAGCCATTGTGAGTACATAATCGACGATGTTTCTGCAAAATATGCAGGACAAAATGTAGCATTACTCTATCGCACATCTGCCCTTGCCGATGACAACGCTGCGCTATACATGCTCAATGATCTATATAGTGATGTTACCTTTCGTAAATTATTGTGCAATAAATTGCCTACCAAGGCAGAATTAATGACTGTGTTTGATACAACTCGGCCCAATGCCGTGGTAGTTAGTATTCTCAATCAGTCGTTTGCAGACAGCCTACTTAAAGCACTCTCCAAGTACTTCCCTAACACACATTTCAATGTTTATGGAATGCCCACCTGGAGTGATCTTCCAAGCTTACGTAAAAACAATAGTTATAAGAATCTTGCAGTTAATGTAACCAGTTCGTCCAACTATGAATCGGCCGACAGCAATTTGGTCAACGCTTTAAAAAGAACCTACAAAAACGAATTTGCAGGTGTTCCATCTGAAATGGTCTTGAGGGGCTACGAATCCATGCTTTGGTATGGTTCCCTACTGCGGCAGTATGGCACCATTTTTAACGATGACTATAACGATTTATCTGGAGCGCCCTTTACAAGATTTAAGATCAAACCGCGGTGGGATGCCAATGGTAGTTTGCTTTATCTCGAGAACAAAAACATATACATGTCAGTCTACCAAGGTGGAATCTCAAAAACACGTTAGACATTTCTGTTCCCTACAAACTTCACTTACAATACTTAGTAGCCAATAAACGGGAGCAACTAAACACTTACTTGTGATATTTTGTGTTGAACAGTGTTTTAAATTCACACATCTTTGTTAAGCTTCGCCAATTCTAGAGAATGACTATATGGCTATCTAAAAACTAACCCTCGCAAAGCATATCTGTTTTCTGTAGAAGCAGGGCACCACCATCACTCGGCCGGATACTTGTTTAGCCGATTTTGGCAACCAATCAGGATAATCATTGCCTTCGGCAGTAAGTCCATGTATATCCGATTTTCCATCAGCAGTTACAGTTGCCAATTGTATTCTCGAGTGTCGTGTGTCAAAATCATTGAAAAGAAATGCTAGCGTTCCTCCAGTATTTAGTAAAGCATACGAAGAAAAAACACCATCATCTTCCTGCGAGTACTGTTGTTTGGGTATGATAGTATTCCACTCTCGCACACCTTCATTATTATAAGCCAACGCCATTATATCGTTATAGTGATACTCTCTTACTGATGAATTCATATACGGACTGTAAAACGAATAATACCCAAATCCAGGAGTGAAACTGCTGCGCATAGTTACATACTGCGACTCTGCTACCAATACAAAACCTCCATCATTTTTTACAATTAATTGGCGCACCATGTAGTTATCAAATGAGTAGTTTCTTTTGTTGCTATTGGCCTTACTTATTATTTCGTTATCAAATGGTATAAACCGTCTGGTACTGAAGGTGTCAGTAGCAATATCGAAAGCAGCATAGATAAAACCATCAAATCTACCGTTCTTTTTATCCGAGTAAAATCCTCCGAAGTAAACCTTGTTATTTACGTTGTCTATTTTGGTATAACCTCCTGTCGCAAATTTGTCACCTAACTGTAGTTCCTTACCCTCAAACTTAAGCGACCCTGGCTTTAATTTTAGTATCCAATACTGGTCAGTATAGTCTTGTGCCCCAATAGGGGTATAGGCCGCCATGTAAACAGTGCCATCGTTAGCTACATTCACCTCTCCATGCTCAGGCAAGTTCTCAGTTTTAAAACTTGCTTTACAACGTTTGAAAACTACACCTTTGTCATCCAGCCATTTCCCTTCAAAAGAAATTTCATTTTTCTTATCAGCAGCGGTATACACCAGTATCGTTTTCTTATCGTCAGATACCGATGATGAATAATAGTTTTTTGTAGGACCGAAAATCCCGGTTTTGGTATGGCCTATTTCTATTGGTTTGTTTATTAGCAGCCCACTTGCGTCTAGCAGCGCCGCATATTGCACTACTTTATTACTTTCTAGTGCCTGATAGAGCACCATCATCTTATCTGGGTACGTTATGAATTTAACCTGATATATTCGCTGCGGAAAAAAGTCTAACAGAATCGTCGCAACTTTTTTCATCGAGTCGTTGTAGGATTCTAATCTTGAGCCTTCCTCATTTCGCAAATACGTATACAGGTGGCCACCTGTCATACCTACCACAGTATAGGCATCAGTTCTATTGTCAAATTTTTCATATTCAGTATACGTTACTTCTTGCCCACTTACGTCCAAGAAAACGAACGTGAGTAACAACAAAATTGAATATAATCTCAGGTTTGCCATATCCAAATTTAAGGTAGATATACTTTTTTGAAGGGTGAAATTTATTTCACTAATTCTTAGTTTACAAACCGCTTCATTATTTCGGCGGAGGGTAGGGTACATTCGTTTTTTTTACCAAACCACTTATACCTGTTTTTACCTATCCAGTCATACACAGCATTTCTGATAAATGCTGGCAAAATAATAAATGGATATAACAGTTGCCATGCGCCTCCCAGTAGTTTAAATGCAAGGAGTACTGCACTTGATTTGGTGTAATATTTCCCTCTGTAGTAGATTATTACGCTGTCAATTCTTCTGCCACCTTTATTCACTTGTTCCATTGCATTTTTACCTGCATCTGATGAAAGAGTGGCAAACAAAAACCGCTGTTTTTTGTCATGTTTCATAATAAATCGCACGGCATTATTACACAAGTTACAAACACCGTCAAAGTATACAATTGGTTTTGGTTGCAGTTCTATTCTCACGTTTCATTTTTTTAGCCTTATATGCTCCACAATACGCTACCTTTTATTTATTTTTCGTTGCTTCTCTTATCGAGTCAGCTTTTACTTTCACTTCAATTTTTATTCTGTATTCTAGTTCCTTCTTTGCATATTCCTCTACTTCTAATATCTTTTCGCTCGAAATAGAGTCTATTCGCTTTTGTATTTCTTCTTTAGACAACTGAGTTTTCACTTCTTTTTTGCAAGACGTCATCAACGCCACGCTTCCCATTATAGTCAATATTAGCTTCTTCATATTTATTTGGCAAAGTTAGACTACCATTAGTCACTCTGACAGGTATAATTTGGTGTAACTCTAAAATTAACATTCTTTGTTTGCAATATTTTATCATTGGTTTAGGTTTAATATCAACAAAAATCAAGAAATTTACATTGTAATTTCATGAGATACCTGCTTAAATTTCGCCTCTTTGTGTTTGCAGTGTTTGTATCCCAAACTACTTTGGCACAATATTCCATTTACGATACCATCAGGGTAGGTGCGACTGTGATCAATGGCATCAACTATCCTACCGCTTTTCTTCCAGAGGTGGAAATTACCAGTACTTTCATCAATCCTACCGACAGACTTCGGCGCGACAGGCTGCGCCGAGATATATACATTGCATATCCATATGCAATTACTGCCGCAGCCATTCTTAAAGACGTAAGCCATACACTCGACACGCTCGATGGTCGCAGAGATAGAAGGCGGTATCTCAAAGAAATTGATCGACAACTCGATGCATCTTTCAAAGAACCACTCAAAAATCTAACAGTCAATCAAGGGCACGTCCTCATAAAATTGATTAACCGACAAACAGGTCAAAATTGTTATAGCATAATTCGCGAACTAAAAAGCGGTTTTTCTGCCGTTGTTTGGCAGTCAGTTGGTTTGATGTTCAACAATAACCTTCGTCAAAATTATGACCCCACCGGTCGAGATCAAGAAATGGAAGCCATAGTGCAGATATTAGAAGGAGCAGCTAATTATCGGTATCAGCTTTACTTACAGGCAGAGATGATGAAAAAACTCCCCAAAACAGTCGCTAAATAACTATTTGCTAGTCTCCTGACTTGTTTTCTTTTCTATGTTGTTCCATTCTGTCGTTTTTAAAATAAACCAAATAGTAAACAGCTAGTATCGCCAGTCCTATACCAAATGTTGTTGCAGCCAATGTTCTCATGTCATAGTTCGCAAACTCACCTATCATCCATGTTGAATTCGCAATAATCCACATACACACTGCTGCGTTGTGATACAATTCTGTCTTATTTTTCTTACTTTTATATAGTAGATAGATTGCTACACCAATAGTTGGTATTATCATAGCTATTGCTCCAGTTTTCCACTCCATAGCCCAGCAGGTGTCTTTAATTAGCCATAGTAATATGTGTAGGTTTTCAAGCCAGCGATAGCTTTTCTTTTGATGTAGTATTTCGTTTCCGTTCATTTTTATGTGGTACTTTTTAGTTATTACTTGTGTCCTGCAATTGCTTACTTAACAAAAGTAATTGTTCATTTATGCTTAATAGTGACTTCAATTAAAATTAGCCGTTTGTTATGGTGATACACTACTTTTATTTATGTAATTTTGTTCTTTGTTTTATACCTCTAAATAAGAAACAAATGAAGAAATATTCTACTACCTTCTTTTTGCTTTTTCTAACATTTGCTGCATTTGCTCAGATTCCTAATCCAGGATTTGAAACCTGGACTTCTGGCTCATATGATAGCCCTACTGGTTGGGGAAATCTAAATTCAACTACTAGTACATTTTCTGTTTATACATGCGAAAAAGGAACTACTGGCGCACCTTCAGGTAGTGCTTTTATCAAACTTACCTCTAAAACAGCACTTGCATTAGTAGCTCCTGGGGTTGCCGTTACAGGTGAGCTCAATGTGGTTCTCACTCCACTTTCTGTCGATTTTTCAGGTGGCTTTGCGCACTCTACTCGTTCTGCCAGTCTTACAGGCAAATGGCAGCATATGGGATCAGGTACTGACCATGGAAGGGTAGGGGTTATATTTACTAAATGGAACACGGTAACCAGCACTAGAGATACTGTTGCAATGGCCGATTCTACTCTTACGGGTATGGCAATGTCGTGGTCCGATTTTACAATCCCTCTAACTTATATGTCTGGTGCTAATCCCGATACTGGAATTGTGGTGCTCATGTCTAGCGCAGATCCCGCAGCTGCGGTTAATGGTAGCTATCTTTATGCAGATGATCTAGCTTTTATCGGTACAGTACCAACAGGTGTAGTTACCTTAAAAGCTGTGCATTCTACTCTCAAACTTTTCCCAAATCCAACTAACTCCCAAGTTACTGTTTATTATCACAGTGCTTCTGCTCGCCAAGTAGAGGTAGTTGTCTCTGATCTTTCTGGTAAACAACTCCGCTCACAAATTTTTCGGGCTTTGTCAGGCGAGAATAACTTTGTAATGAATACTAAAGGATTGGTTAAAGGAATGTACATGATTCAAGTTAACGATGCTGAAAGCAATGTTCAACAAAAGTTATTTGTTGACTAATTTTTATATCATGGCAACGTGCGGGCTTACTTTAGCCCGCTTTTTTTATGCTATCAATCAATCATCGTTTTCTTTGTCATTCTTTCAAGTAGGTTGTTTCGTAATTCATCCTAACTATATTTTTTACATTGCATAATGAATTGGATCAATCATCCTGTTGTTTTGGAGGGAAAACTTGTAAAATTAGTGCCTCTAGAACGTGCTCATTTTCCCGAACTATTGCGTGTAGGTGCAAATCCTTCTATTTGGGAGTTTATTTCTATAAATGGTGCCGATTCTGAAAGATTGAAATTGCACCTAGAAAGTGCAATGCTCAAACGCGCCAATGGTGAGCAATATCCGTTTACAGTTATCTGTAATCGCACGGGGAATGTCATAGGTAGTACAATGTTCCATAATATATTTTCCGAGCACAGGAAATTAGAGATTGGTTGGACATGGTACGATCCGTCCTATTGGCGAACAGGGTATAACAGAGAATGTAAATTATTATTATTGTCTTATTGTTTCGAAACAATAAATGCGATAAGAGTTCAATTTGTTACTGATGAAAATAACTTTCGTAGTCGAAAAGCAATAATCGGTATTGGCGCTACATTTGAGGGCATTCTCAGAAACGAGAGAATTCGAGCTAATGGGGCATATCGAAACACCGCTGTTTTTAGCATAATCGATCGTGAGTGGCAAGTAGTTAAGTCAAATCTTGTAACATCCATCGTCTATTAATCTTCAGGCTTGTTACGAAACTAAATAATATTATTTTTTCTGTTTCTACCTTATTTCTGCCTCTTTTTTTCTAGCTGTGCCTAACATTTTTATTTTTTTTGTTGCCATTCAAGTATTGCTTTTGCTAAGCAGTTATAGAATTTGTGTTATCTAGTGTTTTGACATTTTTGGTAAGGCTTTCTAATAGGTTGCTATATGCTTTATTACAATTAGTTCACTGATAACATTGATTCCAAATTGGTCACAATAAAAATATTTTTTTGTAACTCTTGCTTAATGTTCTAAATTTACGACTGTGTTACTTTAGGCATTGTGTTCCTCAACAATTAATTTTCTGATAAGGCAATATGAAAAAAATTACGTTACTCGCTTTTCTTATTTTTTTACTCTTAGGCAGCAAAGGTTATTCCCAAACCACGGCGTCTTACTTCTTTTCTGCATTCAGCAGTACATATACTAGCATCTCTTCTACAGGTACAGCAACTGGTGGAATAAGTGCAGATGATATTACTCAAACAAATATACCAATAGGATTTACATTTAACTATTGTGGAACTAACTACACTCAATTAGCAGCTTGTTCAAATGGGTTTGTCAACCTTTCGAACACCGGAGTAGCCCCTTTTACCAATGTATTGGGTAATATTTCTAGTGCTGGATGGCTATTGCCATTTTGGGATGATTTACATGGTTCTGGTCACACTGCATATTACAGTACTACTGGCACAGCCCCTAATAGGATTTTTACTTTCGAATGGAACAATTTTCATCACTTTAGTACTTCAGGTAATGGTAATCTTCAAATTAAATTGTACGAAGGTTCCAATATGATCGATTTTTGTTATGGTACTAATTCTTACGGTTCTCCCTCTGGTACTATTGGTATAACCAATACAGCCGCAGATGTGAGAACCTTGCCTAACTACGGTGCATCTCCCGTACCTACTACTGCATTTCCATCAGGTGTAGGTTTTGGATTTCCTTCTGTCAATCAGGTTTACAGGTGGTCTCCTTGTCCTGTTACAGTTACTGCTACTAACAGCGGTGCAGTATGTCCCGGGGGCACTGTTACGCTCACAGGTACCGTAGGAGGTGGTGCTACTTCTTATTCTTGGTCAGGTCCTGCCAGTTTTACTTCTACTTCGCTTACACCAGTGGTCGCTCCAGTTACTGCTGCCACTGCTGGTACTTACACACTTGTCGCTACTAATGGTACCTGCTCCATGAGTGCCACTACTGTAGTTAGCCTCAATCCTGTGCCTGCTACACCTACTATTACTCCTGCTACTACTAGTGTTTGTAATGGTAGTGTTACTGCTTTGTCATCTTCTACGGCTGCTACCTGGTCGCCTACTACTAATTTGTATACCAACGCTGCAGCAACTATTCCTTACACAGGAGGTACAGCAAGCACTGTGTATTTCCAGACATCGAGTGTTACTACAGT
>CAMDNC010000002.1 GCA_945902755.1 Flavipsychrobacter stenotrophus | reverse complement strand
GAGTTTGCTGCCAAAGTGATAGAGCGAAATAAAACTAACGGGAAAATTGTAGATCAACCTTGTACTGAGCGACTGGAATACGAACCAGGCAATTATCATGTAATCATTAATACTTTTCCGCAGGATGTACGAAATCTAGATCTCGATTTTGATGAGAAGGTTATAAAGATTTTACAGCCAGGTTTTGCCAAGTTTGTGTCAGAACCCGAAATGACTAGCGTGACTTTATATCAGCGACTGGGCGATAAGTTCCTATCTTTTCATACCATGAGCCTCAGAGATCCAGAAGCACAGCATTTACGCATTCAGCCTGGTGAGTATCAGGCACATTACCACAAAGGCCCAGGTGGTCCCAGAGCATCCGAAAAAGTAGTTGTCTTCATAGTGAAGCCTACTGAAGAAACTGAAGTAATACTCAACTAAGCATGAAAGAAGGAATTAGCACCTGTATAGTAGCAGTTACAGATCCTGAATACAAAGAAGTTTTTAAGCTACGAGACGAGGTGCTGCGTAAGCCGCTCGGGCAGTCTTTGCACAATGATGATTTGAGTAGAGATTTTACAGATGCTATATTGGTGGCCAAATACGATAATAAAGTGATTGCTTGCTTGATGCTGCATCACATAAATAATAGCGACGTACAACTTAGGCAAATGGCAGTATACGACCATTGGCAAGGAAAAGGTATTGGAAAGCTGTTAGTGCGGTTTGCCGAGGAGTATGCAATTAGTAATGGGTATAAAAAGGTGATTTTACATGCGCGCAAGGTTGCAGTTGGTTTCTACGCCGGGATGGGATATCTGCAATATGGAAATGAATTTGTAGAGGTGGGAATACCACATCTCTTGATGGAGAAAATGATAGGTATTTAGACAATACAATATGCTCCAAATATTGTGTTTATTATTTATTGTTTGCTTTGCTGAAGATGTCTATAAGATCCCATTCTATGCTTTTGCTCACAGTTTCGGTTATACGTCCCACTTCAGCACCTTCATTGTCAGTAAATAAGATAGTGGGTAGCAACGATACATTGTATCTATTCACTAGCTCTAAACCCGCAGCAGTGTTGGTGGTTTTAGCTCTATCCATACCTATCAGTACTATGTCGGCATAGCTAATATCAATGCTGGAAAGAAGCTTGTATAATTTTGGTAAAAGGTTTTGTGAGTCTTCGCACCATGTGCCAATAAAAATGAGTATGTTATAGTTGCGAATTGTACTGCGCAAATAGGGTAATGTTAGTGTGTCAGGTTTGTAGGCAAACATGCCACTATCCAGCCATGCAAAGGTGGGCTCAGTGACCATGTTTTGCAACGTGAACGTACCCTTATACACGAAGTGCCCGGTTTTCTCGTCTTTGCCAATTTCGTATGCAGTAGCCGATGCGGTTAAAGGTTGTTTGAGTGTATCCATTTGAACAGTAGGTGCTGGTTGAAGGTGTACTACGGGTATTTGTGCACTGCCAGTGCTGATTGTGCTTAGAAAAATGATAAACGAAAGGCAATAGAATAAATACTTCATATGGTGATGGCTATAGATTATCCCAGTTGTTTTCGAAGGGCTATAAGTTTAGTTTTGAGCATTACCAGAGATGATTTAAGATCTACAGTGGTAACGTCCATGTTATTTTTAGTTTTCAGTTTAGCTTTCGCTCCGCTGATGGTAAAACCTCTTTCTTTGGTGAGGTGATATATGGCTCTGAGTTCCTTTACCTGCTCAGGGGTATATAATCTGTCTCCTTTTCGGGTGGTACGTACTTTGAGTTTGAATTCATTAGTCCAGAAGCGGATATGTGAGGTCTTAACTTTGAAGAAGTCGGCTACTTCGCCAATGGTATAATACTTTTTTTCGCCATTCCAGTCTTCAGGTATTATCTCTTCTACATTGTGTATTTGCTTTTTTGTTTTCGTTGCTTTGCGTGCCTGCTCCGCTTTGGGTTCTGCAAGTGCGATTGGAATTTCTTCAATTCTTTCGGTAGCCGATTGCAAGAAATCATTTTCGTGCTGAGTTACAGATGTGTCGTATGCTGAAACTGAATCTGGCTCTGAATTATTGTTGCTATTTGAACCTATAGGCTCGTCCTGGAATACATCTGAGTAGATCTCTTCTGCTTCATTGTTGGCCTGCTTGCTGTATTCTGAAATGTGACTTGCTGCTTCAACTTGTAGTGAATCTAGAATTGAATCTGTGAGTTGTTTCGTTAAGTCATCATCGATGTTAGTATCAAATAGTGTGATTTCGTTTGCAGTTACTTCATTCGTAGCTAAGCTTACATCATCAATTTTCTTTTGGTCAGATGTGCTGTTTTCATCCTCCTCCTGAAGTGGTGTCTCTTTAGTTCGCACACGACTTTTAGCAGCTGGTTTGGCTGATTCATTTACTACCTCTTCCCCAAAGAGTGTAAGAATGCGTGTGGTGCTCATTAGCTACAGTTTATTGCATTGTTTGTAATGTGTACTAAAGAAAAGGGAAGCTTAGTGTTATTTTACTGGGTCTGGAGCAATTTGTTTTTTCTTCAGCGCCTCTATTTCTTTTGCTTTCTGATTTTCTTGTTTTTTTGTTTCCTCAAGTTGTTTGTTGATCTCTGCATTTTTCTCTTCTATGCTTTTCAGTTCCAGTTCTTTAGCTTTTATAGCAGCAGCAGTTGCCATGTCAGCATCCAGAGTTTGGAGAAGTGTTATAATGTTTTTAGCTAATTCTGGTTCTTTAGCAGTAGTTACATAGTTGTCATATCCTTTCGATGCGCAGAAATAAAAAGTAGTTTTACCCTTCTTGCCTTTTACCTTATAGTAATAGTCTGCTTTGTTATTGGGTACAATAGACGACCAAGATACCCCACGATAAATACTGAATCCTTTTTTTCGAGCACTACGCTTTATGTTGGCACTTGCTATTTTGGCTTCTATGGCTTCTATAGCCAGTGATTTATCATATCTATAGGTTGTGCTAAAACACCAAAGTTTTGTTTTAGCCATTTTGGCATTGCCCTCTTTAATTTCTATGTTTTGTGCCGAAATTGTAAAAGGGAATAGAACAATTAGAAGAAATAAGCGCAAAGTTTTCATTATTTTAATTTATAATACAGTTTTAGAATGAAGGTTGCAAGCCATAAAATTACAACAATTAGCTAATATGCCGATAGGGTGAAATACAACCTGCAAATGATGTGAACAAAATAGCAAGCTAAACGCTTTTGAAAATATAGAATGGTACTGACGCAAAGTAGCATATTTAGTATATTGCAAGCATCATGAATGCATTTGAAATACGAGGAGGCAAACAGCTGCAAGGCACCATAACTCCACAAGGGGCTAAAAATGAAGCACTACAAGTATTATGTGCGGTGCTACTTACCGACGAGGTAGTGACGCTAAATAATGTGCCAGATATTGCTGACGTTAACGCGCTCATAGAGTTATTACAGGATATGGGTGTGCGTATAGAACGGCCGTCACCCAATACAATTGTGCTTCAGGCCAATAACATAGAACCCGACTATTTTACAACCCCAGCATTCAGGAAGAAATCCGGTAAACTCAGGGGAACTGTAATGCTGGCAGGCCCTATGCTGGCAAGGTTTAAGAAGGCATACATACCGCAACCTGGCGGTGATAAAATCGGTAGACGCAGGCTTGATACGCATATCAGAGGATTTGAAAGGTTGGGTGTGAAGTTTGAATATGATGCAGAAAATCAGTTATTTACAATGATAGCCGATAACCTTCTAGGTACTAACATGCTATTAGAAGAGCCATCTGTAACTGGAACTGCTAACATACTGATGGCCGCAGTGCTGGCACAAGGAGTGACCACCATATATAATGCTGCCTGCGAACCTTATGTGCAGCAGTTGTGCCTTATGCTAAATAGTATGGGGGCCAAAATTACAGGTATCAGCTCCAATCTGTTGACAATTGAAGGTGTAACTAGCCTTAGTGGTTGTGAACATAGATTATTGGCAGATATGATCGAGGTGGGCTCTTTTATAGGGTTAGCTGCAATGACCAAAAGCGAGCTGACTATAAAAAATGTCGACTTACATCAGTTGGGGTTAATTCCTGATATATTCAGAAGGTTGGGGATCGACTTGCAAGTTCGAGGTGATGACATTTACGTGCCATCTCAGGAGCAATATCGTATACAGAAATTCATCGATGGGTCAATCCTTACCGTTTATGATCATCCATGGCCTGGTTTTACACCAGACCTCATTAGTATTGTTCTGGTAACTGCAACCCAGGCAAAAGGTACGGTGCTTGTGCACCAGAAAATGTTTGAGAGTAGGTTGTTTTTTGTCGACAGACTTATTGAGATGGGAGCGCAGATAGTTTTATGCGACCCACATAGGGCGGTTGTAATAGGGCTAGACAAACAAGTAGCGTTGAGGGGCATTAATATGGTTTCGCCCGACATTCGTGCGGGCGTTGCTTTGCTTATTGCTGCGCTTTCGGCAAGTGGCAAAAGTACAATACAAAACATACATCAAATAGACCGAGGGTATGAAAGGATAGACGAACGGCTCAATGCACTAGGAGCAGATATCAGACGCGTCAATTTGCAATAGCTGATCAAAAAAGTTTATATTTATTGTACTTATTTGTTACAGAAGACGATATAAGTTGTGGTTTATATTATGTGTGTCAAGCTAACAATGCGTACAAATATTGCGCCTAATTTAACGTTATTCATTTAAGACTAAATTTTTAAAAAATAAGGCAAAACAACGTTAAGGTAGTTTGTGATAGTGTAAAATAATGCTATTTGTCTGTTTTGATGTATTTTGAGTTAAATAATGCGTTGGTTTTTAGACATAATCAAAGAATAGATGTATTACGATAATAGCATGTTCGTTATGTTTTTTTGAAAAAAATAACGTACTTTTCGGTCTGCATATTATTTTTAGTATGTTTACTCTCCATTTTGTGAACTTTTTTTAACAAAAAGAAGGTTCATTGTGGAGTTTAGTATGTTGTTTATTAGGTGAAAATAGAGCTGAAAGAACAATTAAAAGGATAGTAAACGCATGTGAAAACATGTGGTAAAAATGGAAAAATAATTTTATTAAACACGGTAGTATGAATAGTTTCTTACGAGCGAAATTCAAGCATTTTTCAAATAAAGCTATCAGCAATCTGATGCCGTCGGGCATTGGTATGTTGTTTAGTCTGGTAGCGCTGTTAGCCTTGCTTTTACCAGCTAGGTCAATCGGTGCTATTGGGTTTTCGGGAGCTACACTCAGTCCTGCTACGCAATTGGTGTGTAGCGGGGGTACTGCTACCATTACCCTCAATCCTACCACTTGTTCATTGCCCGGAGTGCTTGACTGGAGCGCAAACTATGTAGTTGACTCTTCGAATGATGGTGGTTTTTCTTGGACAGCAGTTGCTACAGGAACAGTTACCGCCGCATCACCTACGGTAGTTTACACAACGCCTACATTGACATCTACAGCCTGCTACATACTGACTTACAGAGTAAGACTGACTGGAATAGTACAACCGTGTATTCCTGGTAATGTGAACTTCAACTCTACAAATGTTAGTGTTAATGTATGCCCTATTCCAGATGCAATAACGTGTAATGCTCCTGTTTGTTTTGGCGACAGTATCACATTGTGTAGTGCTACTCCTGGCGGATTGTGGAGTAGTGGTACCCCGGGTACAATGGCTGTCGTTAACCCAATAACTGGCAGAATTACACCAGCATCACTTACAGGTGGCACAGCTACAATCAGTTATACAGTTGCAGGATGTTCTACTACTACTATTGTTACAGCTCATCCTACTCCAGCAGCAATTGCTGGTGCTACCTCTGTTTGTGAGGGAAGTAGTACTTTATTTACAAATCCTACATTAGGTGGTGTTTGGTCTAGCAATAGCACGGCCATAGCCACCGTCGATGCTGCTACTGGTGTAGTGACTGGTGTTACAGGTGCCAGTTCTACCACTATTTCTTACACAGTAGCTCCGGGAGGTTGTTTTGTTACGAGGGCTATTTCTGTTAATCCACTGCCTTCAGCCATATCTGGTGGGCTTACGGCTTGTGTGGGCACTACTACTACGCTTTCCTCTACACCTACTGGTGGTAACTGGATAAGCCAAATTCCTTTTGTCGCCACAGTCGGAATCGCTACAGGTTTGGTTACTGGTGTGAACGCTGGTACAACTAATATCACTTACTCACTGCCAGTTACTGGATGTAGAGCTATTGCTGTTGTTTCTGTTAGTTTAACTCCGGCTCCTATCACAGGTTCGCTTAGTATTTGTCAGTTTGCTACTGCTACACTCAGTACCACCACACCAGGTGGTGTTTGGGTCAGTCTGAATACATCTGCTGCCACAGTAGACCCTATTACAGGTGTTGTTACGGGTGTTACAGCTGACACTGCAACTATAGTTTATTCCTTGGCTTCAGGTTGTTCTACTCGTGCAGTAGTAACAATAAATGCTGCGCCTACCGCTATTTTCGGTCCTTCTACAGTTTGCTTAGGACAGGCCGCTAGTTATGGCAGTGCACCCGGTGGTGGAACTTGGAGTAGCAGTACCTCTGCTACTGGGACAATAGGTATTACGACTGGCTCTTTTGCTGCACTTGGTGTTGGCACTACAACTCTTACCTATACACTGCCTGGTGCATGTGCTATCACCACTGCCGTTACAGTTTCTCCGTTACCCAATCCTATTACCGGTACAGCAGTTATTTGTCAGGGCCAAATAACAACGATGAGTAGCACTACTCTTGGCGGTACATGGACAAGCAGTAATGCTGGTGTAGCTACAATTGATACATTCACCGGTAGCGTTAACGGTATTTCGCCAGGTGCAGTACTGATAACTTATTCGTTGCCCACTGGCTGTGCTACCACAGCATTTGTTACGGTTAATCCTTTACCAGCACCAATAACCGGACCAGGCAGCGTTTGTGTAGGCAATACAGTATTGCTAAGTACAACTACTACAGGTGGTACATGGAGCAGCAGTATACCTCCTATTGGTTCTATCACTTCAACATCAGGTTTGTTTACAGGATCCATACAGGGCTTTACGGTTGTCACCTACATTATCACCGCTACTGGTTGTCAGGTAAGTAGGGTAATGACTGTTAACCCAAATCCGTTCCCAATTGATGGTGCGCTTACTGTATGTGTGGGATCTACTACTGTGCTCACCAATTCATCGCCTGGTGGGCCAGGTACATGGAGCAGCAGCAATTCTGCCATTGCGCCTATCAATACCTCTACGGGTGTAGTAACTGGTACATCGGCTGGTACCGCTACAATAGTATTTACATTGCCAACAGGCTGTAGAGTAGACACCACCGTCACTGTAAATCCATTACCTGCACCAATTACTGGGTTTGCTAGCACTTGTATAGGCTTCTGTACACCTTTATCTTCAGCTACAGCTGGTGGTACATGGACAAGTTCAGATCCGACGATTGCTACAGTTAACCCGTCTACAGGTCTGGTTTGTGGTATATCTGCTGGTACTGCCTATATATCTTATACTTTGAGCACTGGTTGCTTCACTCTAGTATTAGCAACAGTTGATCCTGTGCCGCCACCTCCTACGGGTGTGTTAAGCATTTGTGTGGGCGGTACTACGACACTATCTCATGTTACACCTGGTGGCACATGGCAGAGTAGTGACACGATTGTAGCAAAAGTGTTTTTGGGTACAGGACTAGTAACTGGCTTCACTGCAGGTACTGCGAATATCACTTACACGACAGCTGCTGGTTGCACTTCATTTACAACCGTTACTGTAAATCCGGTTCCCCCTGCTACTACAGGCACATTATATATGTGTGCAGGTAATAGCACTACACTTTCTAATCTTTTCCCTGGTGGCGCATGGACTAGCACTAACACTGTTGTGGCTACTGTTTCTAGTACAGGATTTGTGGACGGTTTAAGCGCAGGTACATCATTGATTAGTTATACGTTGCCTTCTGGTTGCGCTGCAGTAACAACAGTAACTGTTTATCCGCTTCCCGCTATATTGGGTTCTGTGTTGGTTTGTCCAGGTATCGCTTCCACACTTACAGGGTCACCAGCCGGTGGCTTGTGGGTGAGTGCATCTACTACGATAGCAACAATAGGTTCACTCTCTGGCAGTGTAATAGGCGTCAACCCAGGAACTACAACTATCACATACACTTTGGCTACTACTTGCCGTAGCACTGCCATAGTAACAGTACAGCCATTACCAGCACTCATTACTGGTCCTACATCTGTGTGCGAAGGATCTACTATTACACTACTCAACTTTACCACAGGTGGTGGTACATGGACTAGCAGTAACATAGCTGTAGCAACGATTGATGCTGGTGGGTTGTTAACTGGTATAAGTGGTGGAACGACAACAATTACTTTCACTGCAAATACTACTGGTTGTATCATCACCACTACTATTACTGTGAACCCATTGCCAAGTGCAATAGGTGGACCATCTGTTCTTTGTGTTGGCTCTACTGTTACCCTCACCACAAGTAGTACCGGTGGTACATGGAGTAGTAGTGGTGCTGTAGCTACTATTGGCTCGGCTTCTGGTGTAGTAACTGGTGTATCTGACGGTACAGAAATTATTACCTACACATTGCCTACTGGGTGTTTTACGCTATATACAGTTACTGTAAACCCTTTACCTTCTGGCATATCTGGTGCATTGGTTGTATGTAACGGGTTCACCATAACCCTCAGCAGCGCTACAGCAGGTGGTACTTGGTCTATTTCACCTACTACCGTTGCAACAATAGATACTAGTGGCGTCGTAACAGGTCATTCAGCGGGTACAGCAACAGTTACTTATACTTTACCTACAGGTTGTTTAACAACAGCGGTTATCACTGTTAATCCACTTCCAGCTCCTATTACCGGCCTACTGAACATTTGTGTTAATGACAGCGTTACACTTTTCAATACAGTAGCCGGTGGCTCGTGGAGTACTGAAAATATTTATATAGCTGTCATCGACCCTGCTACTGGTTTGTTGGCAAGTGTATCTGCTGGTACAGTTACTGTTAGTTACACCTTACCTACAGGTTGTTATACGACTGCTGTAATGACTATCAACCCGATAGTGCAACCGATTACTGGTCCGCTTACGGCATGTGTGGGTGCGAGTGTCACACTTGCAAACGTTACTACAGGTGGTAGTTGGAGTAGTAGTAACTTATCTGTTGCTACTATTGGTTCTGCTACTGGTGTGGTAACTGGTATTGCTCCTGGCACTACCATCATCACTTACAGGCTACCTTCAAGCTGTCCTAGATTAGTGGTGTTTACTGTTAATCCTTTACCTGCGTCTATTACCGGTGCGCTTACTATTTGTCGTGGAGATACTACTATACTAGCGAGTGCTACACCTGGTGGTACTTGGAGTAGCAGCAACCCTGGTGTAGCATTTATATTTATGCCCACCGGACAAATGATAGGGATAACGGCAGGAACGTCCATAATTACCTACATGTTGCCTACTGGATGTTTGACAGCTAGTACAGCAGTTATTAATCCGTTGCCTACTGCTAGTAGTGTGACGGGTACGCGTACCGTATGCGTTGGGTCAATATCATTCTTGGGTAATACAACATTTCCAGGAGGAACTTGGAGTAGTCAGAACCCACTGATTGCCACAATTAGTACTGGTCCAGGTGCTGGAGGTGGAGTGCTTACCGGTATCGCTGCAGGTACAACAACTATTACTTATACTTTGCCTACAGGTTGCGATACCACTTTTACTGTTACTGTTAATCCATTGCCTGCCCCAATTACTGGTGTTCCTTCCGTTTGTGTCGGTTCAACAACGACACTCAGTAATATAACCCCAGGTGGCTCTTGGACAAGTAGCAACCCTACAGTAGGTACCATTGATGCAACAACTGGAGTGTTCACAGGACTGGTACCTGGAAACAGTGTTGTGAGTTATGTAATTTCTGGTACTGGATGTCAGGTGAATATTATAATGACCGTTAATCCTAATCCGAACCCCATTAACGGTGTAACTGAATTATGTAATGGTGCTAGTGGAATATTGTGGACTACATCTCCCGGTGGTGGATGGGGTAGCAGTAGTGGTTTCGTTACGTCTGTTACCGCTTTCTCGGCAGCATTCGATTCCGCTGTAGTTACTGCATTGAATGTAGGTGTAGATACCATCACTTATACACTGCCTACAGGATGTAGCACCAGAACAGTAGTAACCGTACGAGCATTGCCAACACCAATAACTGGACCAAGTGCAGTGTGTGTGAATGATTCAGTAACTCTGATTAGTGGACCAACAGCTGGCACTTGGACTCATACTTCTCCTGCTATTGCTGCTCTGGGTGCTTCTACAGGTGTAGTAACTGGTTTGAGCGCGGGAGTTGATACTGTCACCTATTCAATCACTTACACTGTAGTAGTTTGTAGCACTACAAGAACAATAACCGTCAATCCGTTGCCTGGCAACATTACCTTCAGTAGTCCGGGTGTTTGTGTTGGCTCTACCGTTACAGCTTCCAATAGCGCTGCGGGTGGTACTTGGACTACTTTAGACACAGCGGTTGTAACTATTAACCCAACAACTGGTGTAATAACTGGTGTGTCTGCTGGTACTGCTAGTATCACTTATACATTACCAACAGGTTGTTTTGTGGTTCGCAGTATCAACTGTAATCCAAAACCGGACGTTACCATTGTAACTATCCCTTCTATTATTTGCAAGTATGCATCCACTACACTTACAGCTGCAGGTGCCGGTACTGGTGGAACTTACAATTGGGCTCCTCCTACAGGTTTGTCTAGCACAGTTGGCGCCACAGTAGTAGCTAGCCCCACTATTACCACTACATACGTGGTAACCGGTACTACAGTATTTGGTTGCTCAGATACAGCTATCGTAACTGTCGTTGTAGATTCGTTACTGAACGACATCAGTATCACTGGTCAGGATAGCATATGTAAGGGCGACTGTACAGTGCTGATAGCTAATGGCAGAGAAGGTACTTTCTTCAATTGGAAACCATCCACTGGATTGTCTTGCACAATATGCGATACAGTTACGGCATGTCCTATTAATACTACCACTTACAATGCAGTCGCTATCGACTCTCTTGGTTGCCGCGATTCATTATTCTTTACCGTTACAGTAATGCCACTACCAGTTATGAGAGTATTACCTAATCCAGCTATAGTATGTAATGGTAGTACGGCTCAATTGAGGGTTACTGATTCTTTTGCAACCGCAGGTTATGTGACTAGATTTGCTTGGTTCCCCAATGCATTTATCTCTTGCGACACTTGTGCAAACCCAATTGTCTCTAATACAACTAATCTTGTGTACAGAGTAACTGGTATTACACCATTTGGTTGTTTCGATTCACTCAAGGTACCAGTAACTGTACTAGATAGTGCATTTAACGGTATAAACAAGGATACGGTGATATGTATAGGTGGTAGCGCACAGCTGAATGCAACTAGCTTCAATCCTGATGGGTCTCGCTCTGATTTCTATTGGTTGAATGCTACTGCTATGAGCAATAGATTCATTTATAATCCAGTTGTTTCGCCAGTTATTACTACAACTTATCCGGTGGTCATTACTCCTAATGTTTGCTGGCCCGATACCTTGTATACAACTGTAGTTGTTGTGCCATTCCCAGATATTACTATTACGCCACCATCAGCTACTGTGGCATCTGGTACTCAGGTCACATTAAAAGCTGAGATAAATAATGAAATGATTATCAATGCTTACGCATGGTCCAATCCTTCTACATTGTCTTGCGAGGTATGTTACACTACAATTGCTACACCTACCGCTACTACCACTTATACGTTTACTGCTACTTCAATTTATGGTTGTACGTCTACACGCACCGTTACTATTACTGTGGGTTGTGAGGAGTCACAGATATTTATACCTAATACTTTTACACCTAATGGTGATGGTATGAATGACCGTTTCTTCATAAACGGTAAAGGAATAAGCAGAATAACTAAATTCCTGATTTACAACAGATGGGGTGAATTAGTGTATGAGCGTTACAACATAGGTGCAAATGACCCATCAGTTGGTTGGGATGGTCAGTACAAAGGAGTGGTACTCCCTCCTGATGTGTTCTATTACTTTGTGGAGGCTGAATGTAATTTGGGTGAAACATTCAAATACAAGGGAGACGTTAGTATAGTAAGATAATTAGATTTTATTCTATAAAAAGAAGCAAATGAAGCGTTACTTAAGCAAACTGTCAGCGGCTGTCCTACTAGCATTTAGTATCAATGGCTATGCACAAGATGTACACTATTCACAATTTTATGAAAACGCACTGATGCGCAACCCTGCACTTACTGGTATCTTCACCGGCGATTACAAGGTAGGGTTCAACTATCGCAGCCAGTGGGCTACCGTTTCAGCA
The DNA here is from genome assembly GCA_945902755.1 of Flavipsychrobacter stenotrophus. Lineage (GTDB taxonomy): Bacteria > Bacteroidota > Bacteroidia > Chitinophagales > Chitinophagaceae > Nemorincola > Nemorincola stenotropha_A. The sequence goes on along the minus strand of CAMDNC010000002.1, from coordinate 36,829 downwards.
CCTTACAGTACTGTTATGGTTTCTGGTGAGACCAGAGTGCTTGTCGATCGTGAAATTGGTGACTACATCAGTTTTGGTCTTGCTGCCAATTTTGATAAGGCTGGTACTATCAATATGAATACTACACAGATTTATCCCGCTATTGCATACAACAAAGCCATGGGTGATCGGTACAATTCATATCTATCTGTCGGGCTCTCTGGAGGTTATATATCTCGTTCTATAGATCAGAGTAAGATCACCACTAGTAATCAATATGTGAATGGTGAGTATAATTCCACTAACGCTACAGGCGAAAATTCTACTTACCGAAGCAGAAACAACTACGATGTAGGCGCGGGAGTAAGCCTAAACAGCTCACTAGATGAACAAGGTATTTTCAATTATTATCTTGGTGTGAGTGCATACCACATCAATACTCCTACTCAGGAATTTACGGGTGCTGACCCAGTTAACTTGAATATGAAATGGCAGTTCAATGCTGGTTTCCACTCTTCTTTTAGCGAGCAGTTTGGAGTTACAGTGCATGCCAATTATAGCTATCAGCAACCCAGCACAGAGTTAATATTGGGTGGATTTTTTACTTGGCGTAGTGTGCCAGTAGGTCTGCCTAGTATTTTTGCCTTGAATTTCGGAGCTTTCTATCGCAATCAAGATGCATTTATACCTATGGTGCGTGTCGATTATAAAGATGTTTCAATTGGTTTTACTCAAGATGTAACTAACTCTGCACTTGCTGCTAATGTACCTGGTACAGGTGCTACTGAGATCTCAATTTACGTAAGAGGCAATTATTTACACAGGAAAAATCCTCGTGATCCAATGTATTGTCCTAGGTTTGAAGATGTAAACAATTATAACTTCAGATAACAGTAAGCACAAGTACAATAAATCAAAAGCCCCGCGACTTTCTGTACGCGGGGCTTTTTGTATTTTTATGAATAAGGTGCACTAGCAATTAAAGCACATTTTTTTACAATTACATGCGCTCAATAACTACGGCACTGGCACCACCACCACCATTGCAGATACCTGCCGCGCCATATTTGGCGTCGTTTTGGTTCAGTACATTGATGAGTGTAGCAATGATACGTGCACCACTGCAACCCAATGGATGACCAAGTGCTACTGCACCACCATTTACATTGACTTTAGAGGGGTCAAGATTCATTTTTTGAGCGTTAACTATACCTACCACACTAAATGCTTCATTGAGCTCGAAGTAGGACACATCTTCCATTTTAAGACCTGCTTTCGCTACAGCTTTAGGCACAGCAAGTGAAGGAGATGTGGTAAACCATTCAGGAGCTTGCTCTGCATCGGCATAACCTACCAAACGCGCAATTGGTTTGATACCTAATTGCTCTGCTTTCTCTTTGCTCATTAGTACTAGCACGGCAGCACCATCATTCATTGTGCTAGCATTAGCAGCAGTAACTGTTCCTTCTTTAGAGAAGGCTGGGCGTAGACCGGCTATTTTGTCAAATTTTACATTCCATGGGTCTTCGTCTTTGCTTATTTTTATTGGGTCACCTTTTTTCTGTGGCACCTCTACTGGTATAATTTCGTTGTCAAATTTACCTGCATCCCATGCGCCTTGACTGCGTTTGTAGCTTTCTATCGCAAATTCATCTTGTGCTTCGCGGCTTATGTTGCATTCCTTGGCACACATATCAGCGGCATTACCCATTGCATAATTGTGATACACGTCAGTGAGGCCATCTTTAGCCAATCCATCTATAAGTGTAACATTACCGTACTTACTTCCCCAGCGTAGGTTTTCGTTGTAGAATGGTACATTACTCATGCTTTCCATGCCGCCTGCTATAACTACGTCTGCATCACCCAGCATTATTGCTTGTGCACCCTGCATTACCGCCTTCATACCGCTAGCACATACTTTGTTGATGGTGGTGCAAGGTACATTATCTGGAACACCTGCAAATCGAGCAGCCTGACGTGCAGGTGCTTGGCCCAAATTGGCTTGAAGTACACAACCCATCAGTACTTCATTAACCTCTGAAGCTGCTACGCCGGCACGCTCCAGTGCACCTTTGATGGCTATTGCACCCAATTTTGGTGCCGAAAAGTCTTTCAATGCACCACCCCAACTTCCCATGGGGGTGCGTACTGCCGATACTATATATACTTCTTTCATTTTCATTTTTATGTAGTACAAAGGTAAGGAACCGGCATAAATTAATATCTATATTCTGACAGTAAGTTGACGATACTAAAAATCAAAGATTGTAGATCATAACTTCGGAAACAGCAAAATCTTTCAGGGTAATTTAAAATGAATACATTATTTTTACGCAACTTAACATTCCTGTCTCCCTATGACGGGTCTAAACTATGCAATTATGATACGTAAAATTACACTGCTTTTTTTGTTGTGTATTGGTTTGGGAGGAATAGTGTCTGCGCAAACTGAAGATTCTGTGCGCATATATCTGCCTTATGGCAGCGATACTACATGCCCCGGTGTACAGCTCGATTTTGTTGCCATCGAGTCTAATGACACAGCTATAGGGTCTACATTCAGGTGGTTTGCCAATGATGTGTTCACAGGGGTTACAATCGACACATTTCATACCACAGCGCTTAATGATGGTGATAGCGTGTATTGTTGGCTATATTTCATAAACAGTCTTGGCTTGCTCGATAGCGCAAAGTCAAATACTATCATCGTTTATCGCAGTAGTGCCATTATGCCGCGTGTGCTCAATTCTATTACATCTGGCACAAATCCAGATTGCCCTGGTAGTCCACTCACTTTCACTGCTTATCCCGTTAATGGTGGCACAGCTCCTCTCTATCAGTGGTATGTAGATAATGTGCCCGTTATAGGTGCCGACAGTGCCACATTCACCGATATTTTTAACGACGGAGATACAGTAAGTGTAATGATGGTCTCTAATTCGGTATGTGCATCACCTACCGACACTGCTTACTCTAATGGTATAGAAGTAATACACGATTCGCTGACAGCTTCACTATCAATTTCTGCATTGTTTAACCCTATTTGCTCGCGCGATACCAATACTTTTAGTGCTTTAGTTACTGATGCTGGTTTGGGTTCTGTTATATACTGGTATGTAAATGGTGTAAGTGTTCCGGGCGCAATAGGTCCTGCATTCATCACTGATTCACTTAGTAATGGCGACATAGTATATGGTATGCTCGTTGCTACAGACGCATGTGTTATCAACGACACTACAATTTCTACTGCTATTACAATGACGGTCATCCCCAACCTCAATCCAAGTGTTAGTATAGCTTTGACCAATGGTGCTAACCCTGGTTGCATAGATTCAGCTATTACTTTCACTGCTACTATTGCTGATGGTGGTGTGACACCTGACCTTATATGGCTGATTAATGATACGGTAGTTGCCACAGGTAGTAATATCCATACACAGGCTTACCAAAATGGTGATCTACTCACCTTCAGGGTCCGTACAACTGATGGTGGTTGTTACCTAAATGATTCTGTGACTACCGCTTCAGTACTGATGATTCGTGATAGTACTCCTGTAGCTCCTTTAGTATCATTGATCGATAATATACTGGTTGCTAATACTGCTGGGGTTTACATCTGGTATTTCAATGGTGCAATAATACCAGGTGCTAACGCACAAACGTACCATCCTACAACTATGGGATATTATTATGCTATTCGCGACACTGGCAACTGTCAGTCACTTGCATCAAATACTATATTTGTAGCACTGTTGGATATTAAGAACGTAAGTGTCGGGGAGGTTAGTATTTTCCCCAACCCTACAAATGGTGTGTTGAACCTCGATTGGAATGGTAGTAACGTATCTGCCTACATTGCTGTCTATAATATGTTGGGGCAGACAGTTGCACAGAAAGAAGTAGTTAATGCCTCTAAAGCTACTCTAGATCTTTCTGAACTACCTGCCGGAAACTATACACTTTCTTTTAGAGACAAAGAGGGTGGGGTAACTAACAAGAAAATACAGATCAGCAAGTAATATTGCTTTGTAAAAACGCCAACTGGAGGTCCGAATAATCTTCGGACCTCTTGCTTTGTGGTAATTGCTGAGGTGTAGAATTAATACTTGTTTGTGACTCAAAAACGGCATTTTGTGCAGCTTCTGTGCAATGTGTAGACAGTTTTGTTGAAGCTTGGTCTAAAGTGTTATTTGCCCTTGTTAAGAAAGTGCTTGATGGCTATAGTGTCTAATGCATTGTAGAAGTCCTCGCCATATTTACGAATCAATGGGTCTTTCAGAAATTTATACACAGGTACTTTCAACTTTCTTCCTAGTTTACACGCTGGTTTACAAAGACTAGGTCTTGGCTCATAATTTACTGCTTCATATCCTGGGTGAGCAGTTATGCGTATAGGGTATAAATGACACGATATAGGTTTGCGAAAATGTGTTTTGCCTTCAAGCCAAGCTTTTTCTATTCCACATTTTACAGTGCCAGTTTCGTCAGTGTAGCCATACACGCATATACCGCCATTCACAGTAGGTGTTACAAATCCATATTCATTGTCTATGGTATGAGTGCCTTGTTTTTCTATCTCAGCGATATATTCAGGTACCAGAGATGATTTTATATCAGTGTATATGTCTTTTAGTATCAATGTCTCTTCTTCTGTAAGTGGTGCACCGCAATCCCCATCTACACAGCAGCCACCTTTACATTTTGTGAGGTCACACACAAACTCTTCTTGTATAAGCTCGTCGCTGAGGAGCACATTGTCTATAGCTATCATCGTTACATGTTAATGTAGTTCATCAGCAAATTGTACTTGCCAATGATATCTTCGTTGTTGGTGTCTTTGCCATAAACCTCCTGCACATGGTAGTTGTGTCGCTCAAATGAGGCAACTACACTGTCTAGCACCGTTCGGTTTAGTTTCATTGTTATTTCCAGCATACCTCTTTCGTTAGTGTGGGAGTGCATTGCTAGCAGTATTACGTCTTCATTCTCGCATATACGAGCTATTTCATACATAGAGTAGTTGCGAGGAAGAATTTCTAATACCAATATACCGCCCGGATTAGCGATGCCAGAATTGTTGGTGATGTAACCCAACAAATTATCCTTGGTAATGCAGCCTGAATATTTATTCTCAATATCAAGAACAGGCAGTAGTGGCAAACCTGCTTGATGCATAATTGTGATGGCATCAAATGGGTGCGATTGCGATCCTATAGCAGGTTTGTAGGTGAGTAGACCGGCGGCCAATAACGTCTGAGTTGAGTCGGTGTACTCAAGAAGAGTATCTTCCATCACAAATGCCACATAATCTTCTCCACTCAACACCGGTAGACCGTCAAGTCGCGACTCATCCATTACGCTCAACGACTTTTCTATTGTGTCATTGGGAGAAACAACAGGTATAGTTTTATCTGTTAAGATTTCTAAGTTCATAGTTAAAGTAGCAATTTTATGCTTACAAGCATATACGAAATAGTCAGCTTGGAGGTTTTGAATTGCGATAATGGAAAGCTATCCTTCATGTTTTTCTAAAAACTGAGACAGGATAGCGTTAAACTCAATGGGTACTTCCATCATAGGTGCATGTCCACATTTATCTATCCAATGCAACTCAGATGTAGGTAACAATCTATGAAACTCATCAGCAACCATGGGAGGTGTAATGGTATCATTTTTTCCCCAAATTAGACATACTGGTTGTTTTATCTCCTGAAGTTCATCTCCTAAATTATGACGAATAGCAGAACGTGCTAATGCTATAATTTTCAGTGCCTTAAGTCTATTGTTAATAATGTTAAATACCTCATCTACCAGCTCTTTTGTGGCCACTTTAGGGTCGTAAAATGTCAGTTCAGTTTTCTTTTGTACGTAGTTATAGTCGCCACGTTTGGGGTAGGTTTCACCCATTCCATTTTCAAATAAACCAGAACTTCCCGTGAGTGTTATTGTCTTCACAAGTTCGGGGTGTTTGAGTGTGAACACTAAGCCCACATGACCTCCAAGTGAATTTCCAAGCAAGTGAACGTCTTTAAGCTTTCTGTGCTCAAAGAATTTGTATACATATTTTGCTAATCCAGCAACGCTGGTATCTATGAGCGACAAATCGTATAATGGAAGTAAGGGTATGATTACAAGATGCGTTCTCTTGTAATAGTCCACCAGATCTTTGAAATTGCTTAGGGCACCAAACAGTCCATGCAGTAAAACGAGGGGCGTACCTGCACCTTCTTCAACATACTTGAATTTGCCAGAGTGTTTTATTTCGTAGTCCATTAATTATATTGTGTATGCTGCTAAAATACTACTGTTTATGATAAAAACGTAAAGTTAGGAAATATGATGTTGGAATTACCTGATTTGCACTAACCCCTGCACACAGTATTGTCCTTATCTAGGGTTGACTGAAGCGTTTTTTTGACATTAAAAGCCATAAAAAAAAGTAAGGCTCCTGCAATTGCTGAAGCCTTACTTCCACCTTATGAAAAATATACCCACTGCAAATCTAGTAAGTTTTCTGAATCTGCAACAACTTTTATTGTTAAAAAAAACTTTAAAAAACGACAAGATGAAAATTAGCTATTCAGTAGTTACTTTTGGTACGCATATTGATATGCATATAGTATTATGAAACGAATATTTATTGCGCTACTTTTTATGTTACCTTTTGTTGCAAGCGCACAGGTAGCTCCTCAATATATGAATGACACAGTGTATATGCTGCCCGAAGCAAGAGTAACTGCGCAGTGGTTGAATGATACAGACAGGTATCGTTACAACCAAATGAAGTTTTATGTCACTACCATTTTACCTTACGTAGATGCTTCTACACAGCTCTTTAAAGATGTAAATGCTAAAGTGAATGAGCGAGGGATAAGCAGAAAAGAAAGAAGAAAATATGTAAACGGAAGAGAAGATGAAATGAGGACAAAATTCGAGGATAAAATCAAACAATTGAATGTTACTCAGGGTACTTTGCTAGTTAAATTGATTTGTCGTCAAACTGAACTCAACTTGTATAAAATATTACAAGAGTTCAAAAATCCGTTAACTGCTGTGAAATGGCAAACCTGGGCAAGACTAAACGGGCTGAACCTTGACAGAAGGTATAATCCTAAAGAAGAAAAAGACTTGGAAAACATAATGGAAGAATTAGGTTATCCGCTGCCAAGTAGCTACAGCACATATACTAGCAAAGGCTAAATATCACCGAAAGTTTGTTGGTTTGCTTATTTGTTACTGATTTGTATGACCTAGTTAAAGGGGCGTTATTAACTTCACATTATTTCTTGATTTCCTTTACAAAATTTACCTTTAACTCGTTCATTAATGAAGCATGGTACATCCTCCTTTTTCTTACGCACTTGCCCAAAAGATATGTGAGAATTATCAGTCTCTAGTAGGTGCTCCGTATGAGGAAGGATCTACAGCTGTGATTGATGCAGTAATAGTTTCACCTTATGATAGTGCTAGCAAAAGCAGGTTCATTATGCTTTATTTAGTGTTAAACGACGCAGTAGATGCGTTAACGTCAGACTGCTCCACTAATGAGTATGATGTTTTAGTTATATCCGGTTCTATCAATGACAATAGATTGCAATACAAAAGTATAAGACATAGACTTGATCTTATACAAATCAGAATGGAAGAGCTAGCTTAGGTAAATATTATTAGCAACTATCAAAGAAAATCAAATGGGCTTCAAGTAGGCAACTTGAAGCCCATTTGATTGATGAACAGTTATTCGCCAGACAGCTTCTTTTCTAGAGAAGTATCATATGCTTGTTTCCAATCTGATACATACCCCCAGCTATCTCCATCAATATGTATTTCCTCATTAGCACTTACGGTACCTAGTTTGCTGAATGGCAAGCCTTTTAATTCCGCTTCAAAAAGTGCTGCAAGATCGGGGTTAACACTTACCACTACTCTGCTTTGCCCCTCACCAAATAACGCAGCGTCCTTGCGGATATCAGCTTGTGTGCTGATGCTAAAACCCAACATACTATTCATACACGATTCCAGTAAGCAGGCAAACAAACCACCTTCAGATATATCATGTGCGGACTTCACTAATTTTGAACTTATAAGTCTGGCAACGGTTTGCTGCAACGTGTACTCATCTTCCAAATTGAAATGAGGCGCAGGACTATGCGTTACATCGCATATGTGGTGCAGATACTCAGAGCAATTAATGTCTCCAGTATTAACGCCCAGCATGTACAATACGTCTCCGGCATGCTTAAAACCCAGAGACATTTTCTGGCTTAGATTGTCCATTACACCCACCATACCTATAGTAGGGGTAGGGTACACTGGGCCATCTTCGCTTTGGTTATAGAAACTTACATTGCCACCAGTTACTGGCGTGTCAAATTTGCGACATGCATCGCCCATGCCTTTTATAGCATAAACAAACTGATAGTACACTTCAGGATTATACGGATTACCAAAGTTCAAACAGTTGGTAATGGCTACTGGCTGTGCGCCGCTGCACACAATATTGCGGGCAGCCTCAGCTACCGCTATCATTGCGCCTTTGTAAGGGTCTGCAAACACATACCTACTGTTACAGTCTGTAGTCATCGCTAATGCTTTTTCTGATCCGTGCACACGCACCACGGCAGCATCGCTTGGCTCGTTGGTGTGCGTATTGCCCGTGCCTACCATACTGTCATACTGGTCATATATCCAGTGTTTTGAGGCTATATTGGGCAGTTGTATCAGTTCGTATGCTACGCCCTTCAGGTCGGCAGGTACGGGTATAGATGCTGCATCAAACTTATTGATTTCCTCAAAGTAAGCAGGTGTTTTGTACGCTCTTTCGTATACTGGCGCACCACCACCCAGCACTAGGCTTTCGGCGGGCACATCGGCTACCAGTTCGCCATTCATGTAATATTTAAGGTTAGTATTTTTGGTTACCTCGCCTATTTGCACACAGTGTATGTCCCATTTGTCAAATATGCGCTCCACATCTTCTTCTCTACCTTTTTTTACCACTATCAGCATGCGTTCTTGGCTCTCGCTCAGCAGCATTTCCCAAGGCTTCATATTATCTTGGCGCGTTGGTACTTTGTCCAGATGAATAATCATACCATGTTCGCCCTTGGCACTCATTTCGCTGGTGCTACAGGTTATGCCCGCAGCCCCCATATCTTGCATGCCTATCAGCGCACCAGTAGGTATCATTTCCAGACAGGCTTCCAATAGTTTTTTCTCTTCAAATGGATCACCTACTTGCACCGCAGGCAGTTGTTCCGCACTGTTCTCAGATATATCTGCCGATGCAAATGATGCACCACCTATACCATCCTTTCCTGTAGATGCTCCTACAATAAACACCGGATTCCCTTCGCCATGCGATGTTGCCGATACAGTTTGTCCCACGCGCACCACACCCACACTCATGGCATTTACCAGAGGGTTGGTCTGATAGCAACTTTCATAATACACTTCTCCGGCCACTGTAGGCACACCAAAGCAGTTGCCATAGTGTCCTATACCTTTTACCACACCTTTTATCAGCCAGCGTGTTTTTGGGTTGTCTACCTTACCAAAGCGCAATGAATTGAGCGAGGCAATGGGTCTGGCGCCCATCGTAAATATGTCTCTGTGTATACCACCTACGCCAGTAGCAGCTCCTTGAAAAGGCTCTATCGCAGATGGATGATTATGACTTTCTATTTTAAATACACAACCCCAGCCGTCACCTATATCTACCAGTCCAGCATTTTCTTCGCCTGCTTTCACCAGTAGTTTGGCACCGTCTCTGGGCAAGGTTTTCAGCCAAGTAATAGAGTTTTTATAACTGCAATGTTCGCTCCACATTACGGAGTACATTGCTGTTTCGGTGAAATTGGGTGTGCGACCCAGAATTTCTTTTATTTTTTCAAATTCTTCTTCGCGAAGACCCAGTTTTACTGCTTGTTCGAGTGTGGCGATCATAGCTGTAAAAGTACAATTTTGCTTCAAATATATTGGTATCGAATTGTTGCATGGTATCGCATACCTGGGTTGTTAACAGGAAACGGGCTTTTAAACGTGCGTTAAAGCCATAAAAACACGGATATTAACCAACTAACAAAGGTTACTCACGCTTATTCACATTTTTGGGTGAGTTATCCACATCATTTTAGTCAAAATCACACAGATTTTACTCCGAAAGCCGCTCCAGTAAAGGAATACAGGGGTCCTCCAAAATGTGGATAAAAATCGCCTCCCCAAATTTCATCGTTTGGGTGGGAAAAAGTGTAGATTTGTGTTGTATTTATCTATTAATCACATAAATGACCAAATTTCTCGGCGAAGGTGAAGTAGCTATAGATTCCAAAGGGCGTTTTCTGTTGCCGGCAAAAATTGCTAAACAGATACCCGAAGGGATGGGAGAGAAATTTGTCATAAACCGTGGTTTTGAAAAGTGTATTACAATTTATACTATGGACGTATGGACGGTGATTCATGATAAGGTTAGTAAGTTAAATGATCTTAGAGAAGATGTTAGAATGTTTAAGCGCTTGTTTCTCAATGGCGCATCATTTGTAGAACCCGATAGCGCAGGAAGGATTTTAATAACAAAATCATTACTGGAATTTGCAGGAATAGAAAAAGATGCTGTTTTAACCGCTCAGGGCAACAAACTGGAATTATGGGACCAAGATACGTATTATAAATATCTCGAACAAAATTCTGTCAACTACAGCAAGCTGGCACAAAGCGTGTCGATTGATTTTGGGAATATTTTTGAAAACTAAACCTATTGGAGCAGCAAAATACATATCATACTACAGTGCTGCTAAAAGAAGCGGTTGATGGGCTAGACATAAAACCAGACGGTGTGTATGTAGATGCAACATTTGGTGGCGGAGGGCATAGTAGGGAAATATTGAGCAGGTTGAGCGCCAACGGTAGGTTGATAGCTTTTGATCAAGATGCTGATGCATGGCGAAACAAACCAGAAGATGAACGATTGATACCTGTAATGGAAAACTTTAAGTACATGCGCAGGTTTTTAAGATTGCATGGATATAATGAGGTAGATGGAATACTGGCAGATTTAGGAGTTAGTTCTTTTCAATTCGACACTGCAGAGCGTGGTTTCTCGATAAGATTTGACGGTCCACTGGATATGAGAATGGACAAGCGCAATGATCTCACAGCCGCACAAGTGTTGCGCACTTACACAGAGCAGCAACTACATCAGTTGTTCGAGCAGTATGGAGAGGTCCGCAACTCAAAGCAGTTGGCCAAACACATAGTTGCGCAGCGAACTATGCAGAAGTTACAGACAATAGCAGGACTGAAGGCAATGCTGGCAACTGTAATGAAGGGCAACCCAAACAAATATCTAGCTCAGGTATTTCAGGCATTGAGAATAGAGGTGAATGACGAACTAGGTGTGCTGAAGGAATTGATGATGCAGGCTACCATTAGCCTGAAACCAGGCGGAAGATTAAGTATTATTTCGTTTCACTCACTCGAAGACCGGATAGTGAAACACTATATGAAAAGAGGAAGATGGGATGAACCAGGTGAATATGAAGAAGCTACCATAGCGCCCTTGAAACTAGTAAATGCAAAACCGATAGAACCAACCGAAGAAGAACAGAAAAAAAATCCTAGATCCAGAAGCGCAATGCTTAGAGTAGCAGAAAAAAAGTAATTAAATAGAATGGGAGTGTAAACTCCCCATTGGTGAAGGATTTACAAGCAATAGATTTTTATGAGTACCGAACAACAAAATATTGTACAGGAGCCTTTGTCGCCGGCACAGCGGGTGCGCAGTGACTGGAAATCGGTTGCTGAAAAGGTGTCCTACAGAGCCATTGTGAATAACATTCCCTTTCTGGCCTTTGTAGTACTGCTGTGTGTTTTGTATATCAGTAACAGTCAGCGTGCTATAGATATGCAACGCGAACTCAATGCAAGAAATAAAGAACTGAAAGAACTGAGATGGAAATACATGGATGTGAAATCGCAGCTGATGTATGTAAAAACTGAAACACAGGTAATGAAAAACGCAGAAAAACTAGGCCTCAAGCCTGCTCTTTTGCCAGCTTACAACGTAAAAAGTAAATAAACATAAAATTGTAAACAGACAACCAAAGTGAAAATTAGACAAGACATACGATTTAGGGTATACGTAGCTTTTACGTGTATGTTCCTTTTTGGTTGTGCCATCATGATAAAAGCCGTGATGATACAAGCCAAGGAAGGACCAAGACTCAGGTCTATGGCTAAAGAAATGCACACCCGTTTCGATACGTTACTTGCCGAAAGAGGCAACATCATTAACGAAGATGGGGTATTGCTCAGTTCATCTATTCCAGAGTTTGATGTACATATCGACTTCTCCGTTATCGATTCGGCACTGTTTGAACAAAAGATTGATACACTCAGCTTATGCTTGTCTTCACTGTTTATGAGCACTGGTAAAACGGCAGAGCAATTCAAAGAAGAATTCGTTAGAGCCTATGATGCTCGCAATAAATATTATCTGCTAGGCAGAAAACTGAAATACTACGAATACGAATCGCTGAGAAATTTTCCGATATTCAAAAAAGGTAAAGCGATTGGTGGTTTTATTGCCGAGCCAAAAGAGAAAAGAAAACTGCCCTACGAAAAACTGGCACGACGCACAATAGGTGTATTCAGAGATAGCAATATTACGGGGCTGGAAGCCAAGTACAATAGGGAGTTGAAGGGAGAGAACGGACGTAGGGTTGTACAAAAAGCTACAGGAAGCGTTTGGGTGCCTATCGAAGGCAGCGAGGTGGATCCCCAAAACGGTAAGGACATCGTCACCACACTAGACATCAATGTGCAGAACGTAGCATACCATGCATTGCTAAGTAAGCTACAAGAGTATGAATGTGCCTATGGTACTTGTATAGTGATGGAGGTAGCCACAGGTAAGATTCGCACACTGGTAAATCTGGGCAGGCAGAAAGATGGCAGCTACGACGAAGACTTTAATTATGCTGCTATACCCACAGAGCCTGGCTCTACCTTCAAGCTCGCTACACTCATTTCCTTACTAGCCGACAAGAAAATAAACGTAGATCAATCAGTTGATATTCAAGGGGGGAAAATGCAGTTCGGCAAGCGTACCATGTCCGACTCGCACCCCGATGGCTCTTTGCGCGAAATGCCCATATGGAAAGCCTATGCGATATCCAGTAATGTAGGTATGGCTAAATTGGCTGACAGATATTACAGAGACAACCCAACGCAATACGTAAATAACCTAAAAAAACTCCAATTGGATAAACTCACTGGCATAGACCTGCTGGGTGAGCGCAAACCAGTTATCACTTCTCCTGGTGGTAAAATCTGGAGCAATAGTTCCCTGCCTTGGATGGCTACCGGATATGGAGTAATGATCACACCTCTGCATACGTGTATGATGTACAACGCAGTTGCCAACAACGGTAAAATGATGCGCCCATATCTGGTGAGCGCTATCAGGGAATATGGTAAAGACGTCAAAACTTATGAACCCAAAGTAGTTGCTACTATCGGTGATGCAGAAACAGTAAGGCAACTGAGAAAGTGTACACGTGCAGTAGTTACCGATGGCACAGGTAAAGGCATTGAATCACCATACTACACTATGGCAGGCAAAACTGGTACGGCACAAGTAGCCGACAAGGGTATCAAGTACACCGATGGGGTATATCAGGGATCATATGTAGGTTACATGCCCGCCGAAAATCCCAAGTATACCATTTGTGTAGTAATACGTACCAAAGCACACTCTGCAGCCTATTATGGGGGCACTATAGCAGCACCTGTTTTTAGAATGGTAGCTGATAAAATATTCTCACAAAACATGGGCGCTTGGTCTGCTCCACTCGATAGTATAGCCAAATCTGGTGTCGCGTCTATACCTGCCAAAGCAGCTACTGCTGGTGCTTACGAAGTATTGCTGACGGCAATGGATAAAAAAATGCCAGTAGTGTCAGATTATAAAAGCACGATGGTGCAGTATGTAGCAGATTCTGGCACCAAGAGGTCCGAAGTAAAACTAAAACATGTATACAGAGGAATAATGCCCGATGTAACAGGCATGACACTTAAAGATGCCATTTATGTACTAGAAAACTATGGTGCTCATGTGCTTATAAAAGGAGCTGGTAAAGTACAAACACAATCTGTACCAGCCGGAACAAGACTAACTAAAGGACAAAACATCATACTACAACTAAGCTAATGCCTACGCTAAAAGAAATATTGATAAATGTGGCTGCTGTGACTATGCAGGGTACTACAGATGTAGCTATACACAACATTTGTATAGACTCTCGCAAGGTGGTCCCAGGCAGCGTATTTATTGCTGTTCCAGGTTCTGTGGCAGATGGACATTTGTTTATACCCAAGGCTATAAGTTTGGGCGCTGTTGCAATTGTTTGCCAGCACATACCTGTCGATGTGCATGAAGGTGTTACATACGTAGTTGTAAAAGATACCAGTATTGTTGCAGGGTTGATGGCCGATGCATTTTACGGTCATCCATCTCTACAACTGAAAGTTGTAGGGGTAACAGGTACTAATGGTAAAACCACTACAGCTACTCTATTGTATCAGTTGTTTCAGGCGCTTGGATACAAATGCGGCTTGTTGTCTACAGTACAAAACCACATACACGATCAGATAGTTCCATCTACCCACACTACACCTGATGCAGTGTCTGTGCAGGAGCTATTGGCGCGCATGGTGGCCGCAGGATGTAGTCATGCATTTATGGAGGTGAGCTCTCACGCCATACATCAGCACAGAATAGCTGGCGTCAAGTTTGTTGGTGGCATATTCACCAACATTACTCACGACCACCTCGATTATCACAATACGTTTGATGAATATATACGTGTCAAAAAGATGTTCTTTGATGGTTTGTCAAAAGACGCTTTTGCACTCACCAATGCAGATGACAAGAGAGGGGCGGTAATGTTGCAAAATACTGTTGCCGAGCGCAATACATATAGCTTGAAGGTGCCAGCTACGATAAAAGGCAAAGTGCTTGAAAATAATCTTTCAGGACTAGTAATGAATGTAGATGGGCAAGAAGCGCACTTCAGAATGATAGGCACATTTAATGCTTACAACTTGCTGGCTGTATATGGTGCAGCTAAGTTGCTGGGGGAAGACAAAATGCAGGTACTGGCTACGCTCAGTGGGTTGCACGGTGCAGCTGGTAGGTTCGAAACCATACTGTCTCCCGCCGATAAAATTTTGGGTATAGTAGACTATGCTCATACTCCCGATGCCCTGATCAATGTCCTCGCTACAGTCAACCAGTTGAGGGTAAATGGACAACAGCTCATTACAGTAGTAGGTTGCGGTGGAGACCGCGACAAGTCTAAACGCGCAGTAATGGGAGAGGTGGCTTGTGAGCATAGCGATAGAGCCATACTTACAGCAGATAACCCTAGAAGCGAAGACCCAGAAGTTATATTGAATGAAATGGAGGCAACTCTCACGCTTGCTCAGAAACGAAAATGCCTGAGAATAACAGACAGAAAAGAAGCAATAAAAGTAGCAGTATCATTTGCAGGTCCGGGAGATATAATACTCGTTGCGGGCAAAGGGCACGAAACTTACCAGGAAATAAAAGGAGTAAAACATCACTTTGACGATAAAGAGGTGTTGATGGAAATATTTAAAACACTACAAAAATAATCAGTTGCTATGCTGTACTATTTGTTCACATACCTGCGCGATACCTTCCACCTAGTGGGGGCGGGAGTGTTCAATTATATCACTTTTAGGGTAGCAATGGCTATTATTCTGTCCTTAGTGATATCTATGATTTTCGGAAAACGACTCATCAATTTCCTAAAGAAAAAACAAATCGGTGAAACTGTTCGAGACCTAGGTTTGGAGGGCGAAAAACAGAAAAAAGGCACACCAACTATGGGGGGGCTTATTATCATTGCTTCTATTCTTATACCTACTTTATTGTTCGCAAGGGTTACTAATGTCTACATAGTACTCATGCTGGTTTCTACTGTTTGGTTGGGTATGGTTGGTTTCCTTGATGATTATATCAAGGTCTTTAAAAAGAACAAAGAAGGGCTTGCTGGTCGGTTCAAAGTAATGGGTCAAATAGGTCTTGGTATCATTGTAGGTCTTACCATGTATTTCAATGATCATGTAGTCATCAGCAGAGAGGTAACCCGTGGCCAAAATGGAGTATTGAGTATGGCTGAGAAAGCAGAGCCAGGCAAGTTTACCAGAAAAGACGATAAGGGAAAAGTAAAAGAATATGTAAATGTAAGAACAGCAACTACCACTATCCCCTTTCTGAAAAATCACGAGTTCAGATATGAAAAGATTGCAGCCCTATTTGGCGAGAATAACGTCGGCGTCACTACACCTATTATTTATGTACTCTTTGTCATTTTTATAATAGTAGCTGTGTCTAATGGTGCTAACATGACCGATGGTATAGATGGGCTTGCTACTGGAGTTTCTGCTATTATCGGTGTTTGTTTAGGGGTGTTTGCTTATGTGTCGGGCAACTATGTATTTGCTGGCTATTTAGGCATTATGGATATACCTAACCTCGGTGAGTTATCTATTTTCATAGGTGCATTTGTCGGAGCTTGTGTCGGGTTCTTGTGGTACAATGCTTATCCAGCACAGGTCTTTATGGGCGATACTGGTAGTCTTGCTTTAGGTGGCATCATCGCATCTTTAGCCATTATTGTTCGCAAAGAGTTACTGATACCCATTATTTGTGGTGTATTTCTTGTAGAAAACCTTTCTGTCATCATGCAGGTTTACTACTTCAAGTACACAAAGAAAAAGTATGGCGAAGGAAGACGAATATTTCTGATGTCTCCTCTGCACCACCATTATCAAAAACTAGGATACCACGAATCTAAAATTGTTACACGCTTTTGGATTGTGGGCATACTGCTAGCAATTTTTAGTATCGTAACGCTTAAACTACAATAAATGAACTCGCCTGCACAAAAATTGGTGATACTGGGGGCCGCTGAAAGCGGTGTGGGTGCTGCTTTGTTGGGCAAACAGAAGGGCTGGGATGTCTTTGTAAGCGATGGTGGCGAGATAAAGGCTAAGTTCAGAGAAATACTCGTAGCTCACAACATTACATTCGAACAAGGTACCCATACAATGAATCGTATACTTGCTGCACATTGTGTGGTAAAGAGTCCCGGCATTAGCGACAAGATAGACGTGGTAAAGGCAGTGAGAGCTGCAGGTATAGAAGTATGCAGCGAGATAGAATTCGGATTCCGATACAAAGGTAATAGTAAAATTATAGCCATTACAGGTAGTAACGGCAAAAGCACTACTACAATGCTTACATACACCGTACTAAAAGATGCAGGATATGACGTAGCACTGGTAGGTAACATTGGCTACAGTTTTGCAGCACAAATAGCAGAGAAACCTTGCGAATGGTATGTGATGGAAGTCAGTAGTTTTCAGCTCGATGATATACATACTTTCAGACCCGATGTCGCAGTACTGCTCAACATTACCCCAGACCATCTCGATAGATACAACTATAAATTTGAAAACTATGTAGCAGCAAAATTCCGAATAGCAGAAAATCAATTGCCGACCGATTACTTTATCGTTAACCAGGACGATAAAGCCATACAAGAATACCTGGCTAACCATTCTCTTCACACAACAACTATTTTTTTTACAATGAGTGACATCACAACAGGAACAGACGGAGGATTTATTGAAGATGGACGTATTAATGTCGACTACGGGGGGGAACACTTTGACATGTCTATACACGACATGGCAATAAAAGGAAAACATAATCAATACAACAGCATGGCAGCAGGGATATCCGCCCGTATAGCAGGCATAAGGAGGGAGAAGCTAAGAGAAACGTTCACTCGTTTCAAGGGGCTCGATCATAGGCTAGAATTCGTTGCCACAATCAGAGGTGTTGATTTTATAAATGATAGCAAGGCTACCAACATTAACTCTGTATGGTTTGCGCTTGAAAGCATGGAAAAACCTACCATACTTATTATGGGCGGTCAAGACAAAGGCAACGACTACACCGAAATAATGGAGCTGGTGAAGCAGAAGGTAAAAGCCATCATATGTTTGGGCATCAACAATCAGCCTATTCACGATTCCTTCGAAGGTGTTGTAGAGTCTATTATAGATACTAGCAGTGCAGCTGAGGCAGTGTATGCAGCCTATGCTTGTGCCGAAAGTGGTGATGTGGTTTTGCTTGCTCCCGCTTGTGCTAGCTTCGACCGTTTCAATAATTTCGAAGACAGAGGTGAACAGTTTAAGGTTGCTGTTCGCAATTTATAGTCAAATTACCATTGGTGGATTTTTTGACAAAATAAAAAATAAGGACATGGCAGACCATATGAAAAATATACTTACCAGAACTAAGGGCGACAAAGTGATTTGGGGCGTGGTACTGCTATTGTCTTTTATAAGTCTGTTGGCAGTGTATAGCTCCACCGGTTCACTAGCCTATAGAATGGAAAAAAATTCAGGATATTATCTTGCAAAGCAAGTAATGGTCTTAGGGCTTGGTTTACTTATAATTTATCAGGTCCACAAAATCAATTATACTCGTTTTGCCCGTATAGCAGTAGTTCTTTATTTATTGAGTTTGCCTTTGTTGGTCTACACTTTGTTTTTTGGTACCAGTCTCAATGAAGGCTCCAGATGGATTAAGTTACCAGTCATACATCTCACCTTCCAAACATCGGATCTTGCCAAGCTTGCACTGTTTATGTTTTTGGCTCGTGTGCTCAGCATGAAGCAAAATGTCATCAAGGATTTCAGAAAAGGATTTGTTCCTGTTTTGTTGCCCATGCTCATTACCTGTTTGCTTATTGCTCCTGCCAACATGTCTACGGCGCTTATGCTTGGTTTTACTTGTAGTATTTTGTTCTTCATAGGCCGGGTGCATATCAAGCACCTTATGCTTATGGCCGCTGCTGGGCTTATCTGTTTGTCCGTTGTTTTTACTATATCCAAGCTCACCGGATTCGGTAGAGCCTCCACGTGGGAGCAACGCATCAAAGATTTTGCAGGTGGCAAAAAGAAAGATGGAAAACATCAGGATGTGTATCAGGTCGAGCAGGCCAAGATTGCAATTGCCAATGGCGGTATCACTGGTCGTGGTCCCGGTCAGAGTTTGCAGAAAAACTTTCTACCTCACCCTTATTCCGACTTTATTTTCTCTATCATAATAGAGGAGTACGGACTAGTAGGTGGTGGCATAGTAGTGCTTTTGTATCTGTTATTTTTATGGCGAAGTGTCCTCATCTTCAAACGGTGTCCTTTCGCATTTGGTGCTTTTCTGGCAGTGGGGCTTAGTATAACGCTGGTTTTTCAGGCTATGCTCAACATGGCAGTCAACGTACACCTAGTGCCGGTTACAGGGCTCACCTTACCCATGATCAGTATGGGGGGGTCGTCTATCTGGTTTACAAGTATTGCCATAGGCATTGTGTTGAGTGTCAGTAAGTATGTCGACGAAATGGAGGGAGAGCGTAAGAACGCTGCTAAAAATGCAGCATTGGTTAAAGAGGACTCAGAATTAGTCCCTGTTATACCAACAGATGAAGGTCCAATTACCGGTGCGGCAGCTGCAGGATTAAGTAATGCAAGCAGACTATTAGTAGCTGAGGCAGTGGTTGAAAAAAAAGAAGGTAAAAAGCCAAGAGTAAAGGTTGCTCAGATAAAACTAGACCCACAAGAAGATGACTGATTTGCGCATTATAATAGCTGGTGGTGGCACTGGTGGGCATATATTCCCTGCCATAGCTATAGGTCAGGCCTTACAGAGGCTTAGGCCAGGCACTCGTTTGTTATTTGTAGGCGCTATTGGTAAAATGGAAATGGAAAAAGTCCCTGCTGCTGGCTACGAAATCGTAGGGCTAGACATAGCTGGGTTCAATAGAAGCAATATGCTCAAAAATCTACTTCTACCTATCAAGTTAATAAAGAGTAGAGTAGCTGCCCGAAATATTATTGAATCGTTCAAGCCAGATGCTGTAGTAGGTGTAGGTGGATATGCTAGTTTTCCTATACTCAGTGCAGCGCAGGCACAAAGTATACCCACACTTATCCAAGAGCAAAATGCTTTTGCAGGTAAGAGTAATAAAATACTAGGAAAACGTGCCAAGGCTGTATGTGTCGCTTACAAAGGTATGGAGCGTTTTTTCAAACAAGATACGATAGTACTGACGGGCAACCCAGTAAGAAAAACTATTGCTGACATGGGTAGATCCTCCATCGAAGGCAGGGTGAAGTACGGTATGAAAGATGGGATGACTACAGTTCTCATTATAGGAGGTAGTTTAGGTGCAAGGTCGATCAACGAGGCTATAGCAGCACAGCTTGGTACGCTAGTAAGTGAGGGCGTCCAGATTATTTGGCAAACTGGAAAGCCTTATTTCGAAGAAGCTACAAGAGTAGCAGCAATGTACCAAGATAGGGTTAGGGTATTCGAGTTTATCACAGAGATGGAGTACGCCTATGCGGCTGCAGATATTGTTGTATCTAGAGCAGGTGCGTTAGCCATTGCCGAACTGTGTATTGTAGCTAAGCCAGTGATTTTTGTTCCTTACCCGTTTGCTGCAGAAAACCATCAGGAGGAAAACGCTTTATCACTTGTGTCACACAATGCTGCACTGATGGTAAGAGACA
Organism: Flavipsychrobacter stenotrophus; assembly: GCA_945902755.1. Lineage (GTDB taxonomy): Bacteria > Bacteroidota > Bacteroidia > Chitinophagales > Chitinophagaceae > Nemorincola > Nemorincola stenotropha_A. The sequence goes on along the minus strand of CAMDNC010000002.1, from coordinate 16,177 downwards.
GTGATGTACACACCGAACTAATAAAGAAATTAAAATCGCTTCTCAAAGACACAACAATGCAGCAGTTGATGTCACAAAATCTGAAGCTATTAGCTGTAAAAGATGCTGACGAAAGAATTGCATTAAAGGTTATAGAAATAGCAGGAACGAACAATACAGTCAAAGTGAAATAAAAATGGAAAACCAGATTATATGAATGTAAGGGACATAAAACGGGTATATTTTGTAGGCATAGGGGGCATAGGCATGAGCGCTTTGGCAAGGTTTTTTGCTGGCAGGGGTGCTGTTGTGTCTGGCTACGACAAAACCGAAACATCCCTTACTAAAACCCTGGCTGCTGAGGGCATGAACATTAATTATACAGACGATGTAAACCTTTGTGATACTGAAGCTCAATTAGTCATTTATACACCAGCTATTCCAGCTCATCATGCTGGTCTCAACTGGTATAGAGATAACAACTATCCTGTCTTCAAACGCAGCGATGTATTGCAATGGATTACTGAGGCAATGTATGCAGTTACTGTAGCAGGTACACATGGCAAAACTACCATCTCCACAATGATTGCTTTTCTGCTGCGCGAAACAGGCTATGGATGCAATGCTTTTCTGGGGGGTATCTCGGTCAATTACAATCGCAATTACTGGAGCAGCGACAATGATACAGCAGTGATAGAAGCTGACGAATATGACCGTAGTTTTTTGAAACTACATCCCGATTTGGCGGTACTTACTTCCATAGATCCCGATCACCTGGATATATACGGTACGCCCGTAGAGATGGAGAATGCCTTCATACAATATACTCACAACATAAAACCTACTGGTACTTTACTTGTTAAACATGGTTTGCATAGGCAAAGCGAACTGAAAGGCCCCGTTACGCTCACTTATAGCTTGCAAAACGATGCTGCCGATATATTTTCCCGCAATATCGTAATGGTTAACGGTGGATATACGTTCGATGTTGTAGCTGCAAGTTGGGTGGTAGAGCATATAGCCCTTCCGATAGGTGGTATGCACAATGTAGAAAACGCTGTAGCTGCCATTGCCGTTACCCAATTGCTGGGCATCGACGCAGAAAAAGTGAAATCCGCTTTAGCTGGGTTCAAAGGTATTAGAAGAAGATTCGAATACTTGGTCAAAACAGAAAAAGTGGTGTATATAGATGACTACGCTCATCACCCCGAGGAGTTAGCTGCGCTCATCAAAAGTGCTAAAAGACTCTTTCCTGGCAGGCGATGTGTGGTAGCTTTTCAGCCCCACTTATTCAGTCGAACCCGCGATTTGGCAGAAGGATTCGCTTGTAGTTTAGATATGGCCGATGAGGTTATTCTGCTAGATATTTATCCTGCTCGCGAATTGCCAATGGAAGGTGTTACGTCTCGCACTATTACCAGCCTTATGGCAAACCCTGCGCATACTATCCTCTCTAAAGAAGGATTGATAGAATATGTAAAAGCAGCACCACTAAGCTTGTTCATTACAGCAGGTGCTGGCGATATTGATAAGTTAACAGAACCTATAAAAGAACTATTGCTGAATAAATAATGGAAAAGAAGCGTAAAATATCAGTGCGAAAAGTATTACAGTTGCTACTTACAGTGGTAGTGGCAGTATGCTGTTTGGTCGCCATGATAAGCGCTTCTAGTATTGAAGGCGATATGCCTCTCAAATCATTGCCCGTTGTCCATATCAAAAACGACCGTAAGTATCAGTTCATAGAGCAGAAAGAAATTATGAATCTTGCTGTCTATAACAGAGGTATTGATATACTACATACACCTGTAGCCAAGTTAGATGTGCATGGTATCGAAAAGGCTATAAAGTCAGATCCTTGGGTGGCAGATGCTCAGGTGTTTGTAGACGTTGATAGGGTCATGCACATGTACGTTACACAGCGAGTGCCGGTAGCGCGCTTATTTACCCAAGATGGCTCTAGTTACTATCTCGATAGTACATTACATGCCATGCCTTTATCAGATAACTATACCTATTACACTAGCGTTGTTACTAATGCGCCCGATATAAACAGTGATAGCGCAGGTATGGTATTGAAAACTAAAATTGTCAAGTTGGTACGCACCTTACAAGCCGATAAATTTTGGAATGCTCAGATTTCACAGGTCATCATTGATTCTAACGGCACATTCGAGTTTATACCAGTCTTAGGAAACCAACGGATTAGATTTGGAGATACCACAAACACAGCCGAAAAATTGGCAAACTTGGTAGTATTTTATAAAAAAGTCCTCAACAGAATCGGTTGGGATAAATACGAAGTGCTAGATGTCAGGTTCAATAATCAAGTTGTTGCATCACCATCACTCCCATATGCCGGGCCAAAAGATTTGGCCGTGAGAAAAATGAACTGGATAAGCAGTATCGAGATGACCGAAGCACAGAAACTAAAAGAAGATTCGCTACGAAAACAACAGAAAATAGTAGAAAAGGCCAATGCAGTAGTGATTAAAAAAATTAATAAGGTTGTGCCTGTTGCAGCTGCAGTTCCGAAACAAATTGTAACTGCTGAAAAACAAAAATCCGACTCCAAAAACACAAAAAAGAGCGAAGTAAAAAAAGCGGAATTACACAAAAACACATCGAATCCTAATATAAAACCATCAAATAAAATACCCAGTACAAAACCTAAACAGGTTGTAAAAGAAGAAAAGAAACAATCAAAGCCAGATTCGAAAGGAAAACCAGCGATCAAAAAAACTGATTCAAAACACAAAGAGGATAAAAAAGAAAAAAGCAAAACAACCCCCAAGGATAAACCTAAAGACAAACCTAAAACAAATAAGAAAGAAGACACTAAGAAAACAAAAGACAAAAAAACAGAAGCTAACAAAGATAAAACAACTGAAAAAAAACCAGCAGCAGCCAAATACACGTATCCTCAGTAATTCTTCTTATTAAAAATATAAATAGTATTCACAGATATTAAATCATCGGGGCAAATGAATAAACATCAACAACCTATTATAGTTGGCCTGGACATCGGAACCACTAAAGTAGTAGCCATTGCAGGAAGAAAAAACGAATTCGGTAAGATTGAAGTCCTTGGCTTTGGTCGTGCCGATTCTGAAGGCGTTAATCATGGTGTGGTCATCAACATCGAGCAGTGTGTACACTCTGTTGAGCTAGCCATAAGCCGTTGCATAGAGAGCAACCCGCTTTTGGATATCAACGAAGTGTATGTTGGGATTGCAGGTAAGCACATAAACAGTGTGCAAACTCAAGGCAGCAGAGTTAGGGCTAATGTCGATAACGAGATTAGCAAAGACGACATTGACCAGTTACTACGCGACCAGTATCGTACTTACTTACCCACTGGCGACCAAATCATCGATATCATTGCCCAAGACTATACTATCGATAACATCCCAAACATCATCAATCCTGTTGGTATGAGTGGGGTAAAAGTGGGGGCTAATTTTCATGTGATCACCGGCGATAGCACTGCTATCAGAAACATAAAAAGATGTGTCGATAGGTCAAATCTTAAAACCTGCGATCTCGTCCTGCAGCCGCTGGCTTCAGCTTCGGCTGTTATCAACGACGAAGACATGGAAGCTGGTGTAGCTATAGTAGATATTGGTGGTGGTACCACCGATATGGCCGTGTTTTGCGATGGTATCCTCAAGCACACAGCAGTTATTCCTTATGCTGGCGTAAATATCACTAACGATATCACCGCCGGTCTCAGAATTTTAAAATCACAGGCAGAACAGATGAAAGTGCAGTTCGGTACAGCTCTAGCCAGCGAGGCCAGTGCCAATGCATACATCACTATTCCTGGCTTGCGTGGTTTGCCTTCAAGAGAGGTTTCCGTAAAGAACCTGGCTAATATCATTCAAGCACGTATCCAAGAAATATTAGAGTATGTGATTTTCAATATTCGCAAGATTGGCTTAGAGCACAAGCTAAATGGGGGTATTATTCTCACAGGTGGTGGTGCCAAATTGAAGCATATTATTCAACTTACTGAGTATGTCACAGGGTTGGGTGCACGCATCGGTTATCCCAACGAGCATCTGGCTGGGGGGCATAGCGAAGTACTCATGAGCCCCATGTATTCTACCTGCATAGGGTTAATTATTCATGGCTACCGCGATTTTGAAACCGGTGGTAAAGACTTTGCTTTTGCAAAAGGTAACTTTATTAGAGTGTCAGCTGATGAAGTAGAAGCTGAAGAGGAAATTGAAGAAGACGAAGAAGAAATTCAACAATCTGAAGAACATTTAGTAATCAACAATAAATGGGATAAATTCAAAAAAAGGCAAGACATTATGAAGCGTCTTATAGACAGAATGAGAGGCAGAATTATGGAATTATTCGAAGATATTGATGACAAAGAATTTGATTGATTTTAGCTGGTGTCTATGCCTGTTTTTGTCGACTCGTTTCATTCTATAAATCATGAGGAGAATCAACTACAGCGCTTTTTTCATTCACTTACTAACACTCAATTCACAATAAACTTAAAGACAATAAAAATATCATAATGGAAGGTCTTTTTATTCACATTTTAGTACTAAAAGAATCATCAGATAACTGCTAAAAGTGTAATTTTGCAACCAACCATTATTCTAGTTAAAAACACAACTTTTTTTTTATTACTAACCCCAAAAAACAGAATATGATACATTTTGAGATTCCCAAAAATCAGTCATCCATCATCAAAGTGATTGGTGTTGGCGGCGGAGGAAGTAATGCCGTAAATTACATGCACAGCCTCGGTATTGAGGGTGTTGATTTTGTAGTTTGTAATACTGATTCTCAGGCACTTGCTCTAAGTCCTGTAGCCAACAAAGTACAGCTTGGTCCACATCTTACTCAGGGGTTAGGTGCTGGTGCAAACCCAGAGATAGGTAAACAATCTTGCGAAGAAAGTTTTGAAGATATTTCCAAAATACTCAAGGTCAACACCCGTATGGCTTTTATCACTGCTGGCATGGGCGGTGGTACCGGTACGGGTGGTGCACCAGTAGTGTCAAAAATATGCAGAGAGCTCGGTATCCTTACAGTGGGCATCGTTACTACACCTTTTACTTACGAGGGGCGAAAGCGCCTAAAGCAGGCTCAGGAGGGTATAGACCGCATGCGCGACCACGTAGATACAATACTGGTGATATCCAACGATAAATTACGTCAACAATTCGGCAATCTCCCTTTCACAAAGGCTTTCGCCAAAGCAGATGATATATTAGCTACCGCTGCCAAATGTATCACCGACGTTATCACATCCACTGGCCAAATCAATGTCGACTTTGCTGATGTTTGCACCGTTATGAAAAATGGTGGTGTCGCCATCCTAGGTAGCGCTTCCGCATCTGGCGAAAACAGAGCATTAAAAGCAGTAGAAGAAGCGCTTAACTCTCCACTGCTCAATGATAGTGATATCCGTGGTGCAAAATGGTTGCTCCTTAACATTACTTCTGCTGCTGGTGAGTTCGAACATACTATGGACGAAGCAGAAGCGATTCAGGCTTATGTTCAAATGCAGGCTGGCGACAATTGCGATGTAATACTTGGTATGGGGCATGATCCTAATCTTGGAGACAGAATTTCCGTTACCGTTATCGCCACTGGATTCAACTACAAAGAAATAAACGCTGAAATGCCTGCTCGCAATGCAGAGGCAGAGAAAGTAGTAGTTACGCTCAGTGATCGCAAAACTACCGAAGAACCTATAGTTGATTCGTTCGTCCCAGCTCCCGATTACACTTACAGTGTAGAGAGTCTTGCACCTACATTGATAGAAATTCCTGAAGAACAACCCATCGTTTTCGAAACCATTCAGCACATTGAAGAACCGGTTGCAGAAACAGAACGTTACGTGCTCAACATAGAAGAAACACCTCAGATCGAAGAGATACCTGTTGTGGCTAGCTACACACCAGAGCCTCCACGTCAGGCTGAAGTTTCTTATGGGTTCACTTCCCGTACCGAAGAGCCCGTGCGTGAACCAATAGTAATGAAAATCGGAGAGCGCATACTCAGCGAAGATGAAATAGAGGAGAAAAAAAGATTCGAAGAGCAAAAGAAAGCTTTCGAAGATCGCGCAGCTCGTTTACGCAGTCTTAGCATCAATATCAGAGAAGGTAACGAAAGCAATGATGACGACATAGAATCTGTTCCTGCTTACAAACGCAAGAATATGAACATCGAAAACGGTGTAGCTTCTTCCGATACTTTTTACAGTGGCTACACGGTAGGTGTCAATGCTAATACCGAAAATCCAAAAGGTTTTATACAAACCATCAATACTTTTTTAGACGGTAAGAAGCCAGATTAATTGGCACACTTTCTTTCTCTCACTGAAAAGCCCTCGCACAACAGCGGGGGCTTTTTCTGTGTCTTTCGTCAGCCTTTTATGCATGTTTTTTATTGATAATTCAGGTCCTAAATACAGTTCAGTCCCATCACTTTTTGCTTGGCTCATGGCGCAGCATACGGTAGGCTTTCATAAATATCACACCCAGATTTTTATGCGGGGGCACGTAATCTGCAAACCGCTCATACAGCTCTTTTCGCTTCGCAAAGTAGTCATCAAGTCCCTGCCATGTGGTTATCCAATTGATGTCACTACCCTCCAGCAGTTGGGCATTTATAGCCGTTATTATAGGTTCATTTATAGCACCCACTCCTGTTTGTTTCGATGATATGATGTGTGCATCGGGCGAGCTTTGCAGCACAGCGGCCACATTATGGTATCCTCCGCACGACCCCAGCACCACCACTCTTGCATATGTGTCCACTCTTGCCAGTGTAGTCTTTACATGGTAGCTATGTCCTCTGTGTATCAGTATGGTCGGTTGTATGTTGTTGGCATATAGGTACGCATCTAGTGTGTCTATCGCTTTTTCATCTTCGGGTGCTTTTAGTGGTGTGTTGGCATACACTACTATTTTTCTGCCCGTCAGCGATGTCACTGTCGTCCAATACTTACCTGTATCTATGCGCCAGTTCTTTTTATTCTTTCTATATTCTTCTGTAAATCCCTCATATGCCGTTTGGCCATCATCGTCACCATAAAAGAACAATCGTTCATACACTGTACCAGTATCATTAGTCAGTCTCCCAAAAGGCACCTTGTTAATGGGGGGCAACTTCAGCCTTACCGATACTGCTGCTGCGCCATCGTCATTGCCTGCGCTGCGGTTGCCATCCATTAGCATAGACAATAGGCTATATATCGCCACGCCTTTCTTGTTCTCTGTTTTCAGGCATTGTTTGTAGTTGTTTTTTATCTCCTGTTGTAGGTACGCATACAGGGCGCTATCTTTTATACTCCCTATCGCATCAGCTACGTTCACAGCATCTTCTAGTTCATTTTCTCCACCATATTGCAGCCCCCCTACAAATCTCGTCATCAGCCCACTTCTTGCAGTATCATCCATCGATGCCAGAAACTCTGACAAAGTATTGTAGCCTGCACACAATCTTACGAAGGTTCTGAAGTGGTCATACCCCAGTTGTTGCAGCAGTTCATTCCCTTTTTTAGGAGCCATTCGTTCCATCATTCGCCTGAATGTCCCTAGGTAGCTACTCGTATATATCTCCTCTTTGCCATACACCATCACGTAGTACAGCGATGCTGCTGGCAAGCTGTCCACACACGCAAACCTTACTACATCCGTAGTATCATGCAGTTCATTCAGCAGTCGCACATAGTTTTTCAGCGTTCGGTATTCCAGTTCTTCGGTTATTAGCGGTCGGGTATAGGCGTCGCTTGTGGTGCGCAGTTCCACCAGCCTGTTATAGCAGGCATCGGGTAGTGCGGCTATGCTATCTATCTCTGTTATCGTGCGAGTGCCTTTATACACATCAGCCACAAAGGGCAGTGCCCTCAGTGGAGCCTCGCTCTCAGCAGTTATTTGCACTATTGCTTGCACATAGGGGTCTTTGGTTTTGTACACCGCACTCTTCAGCAGCACATTGCTCGATAGGCAGTAGTTAAAGACTATTTTCGGAGCTATCCTGGCAGCAGCAGCTATTATCTCCCCTGCAAATGTGTCTCTTGCATATTCCTCCAGTCTTTTCACCAGCATCACTGGGTCTTGTTTACCCATGTAGGTATAGATGTAGGCTCTGGCTTCGGGCTCATTATCTAGCAGCACTCGGCTATTATCCAGCGTGTACAGGTCAGCATTAGCTACCACATAGTCCACCGACTTATATTCGTTGGCCGCCACTATCATATCATGCATACTGGCCACTAGCCGGCTATAGTATTGCGCATTGGGTTTGGGGTCTGTGCTATAGTGGCGCATCAGTTCCCACAGTGCTCTTAGGCTTTGTATCTTCTGTTGGTTGGCAGCCACGCTATCTCTGCCATTGGCAGGCATGTTCTCTACCAGCAGTTGCAGTCTGTCTATACCTGCTATCAGCGCGTGTGTTATTGTGTTGGTATGTTGGGCGTTGCCGGGCATAGTTATTTGCCCATCGGTGTTGCCATCTGCACCATCAGCCCTCAGTTGTTCCTTATCTGTTTTGTCATGAAACAGCGCTCTTCCCAGCGGTATCGCTTGTACCAGTGTATCAGTAAGGTAGGGGCTTATTGGTTCAGCTTTTTTCTTAGCTACTGCCTTTTCGGTTAGTACTTTGGTGCTGTCGACAGGTGCAGATACTGGATTTTGCTGTGCCGCAGCTACTGCAGCCCACATTATCCATATTAGTATACCTGACAGTTTTCTCATGGTACCGCATCTTAGCGGAGTAAATTATTTAGTCGTCATTCCTAACTCAAATATACTTTTTAAAGTGTGAAGAAAACCCGAAAAGAAACCCGCATACTCCCTGCCCCCACAAATGCCACTAGTGCGCCTTACCTATCCACTGCTCAGGGTTCATCTTTATATTACCTTTCTTACCGTCCGATTTCCATATCTGAAAGTAAATAACCGGCACGCCCTCATCGTTGATAGATACTGTGCCCAGTGGTTGCTTGGCATTTACCTCATCGCCCTTTTTTACAGATACTGTCGATAGTCCGTTATATACCGTAAAGTAGTTACCATGTTTCACCATCACTATCTGGCTGTTACCACCTGCTACCGAAAATACATTCGTTACCGTACCATTAAATACGCAACGTATTTTAGCATTTTCATCCGTCTGTATACCCACACCTGGGCAATCTACCTCTACCTTGGGTGCCAGCGGGTGAGGGTGCACCCCAAAGTGTTCTGTTATATAGCCCTTCTCCACAGGCCAGTACATTCTACCCCTATTGCCCTCAAAGTTGCCTGCCAGCACCACATCTTCTGGTGTCAGTAGCAGCTCCACATCAGTGCGTGTTTTGGGCGTATTGCTGCGCGGCACATCATTCACAGCTATACTGTTATCTGTACTCGACGATTTTATGTTCGTCTTTGTACCCGTTTTTGCATCTGCAGTCCCCGTTTTTTTCGCCGCCGCCTCAGCCGCCGCCTTGCTTGCTTTAGCCATCTCGCGTTCTATCAGGTCATTGATCGCCTTGTTGATGCGGGCAGTTATTTTCCTGTTCTTCTCTATATCAGCTATCAGTTGGCTTTCCTTACTTTTCAGGTTTTGCACCACTTGGTTCGTCTGGTTCGTCTCTTCCAGCAGCACCTGTTTCTGTTGCACCTGTGTGTTCAGCAGTTTGTCTTTTTCTTCTTTTACAGCATTCAGTGTGCCTATCTTTTGTTGCAGTTGGTTTTGCGTCAGGTGTATTTGCTCCACCTGATACTTCCTGAAATCCCTGAATTTTTTCAGGTACTTCATCCGCCGCATCGCATCGTTAAAGTCGTTCGACGAAAACAAGAACGCCAACATATCATAAGAACTCCTGCTGGTGTACGCATACCTTACCGACTGTGCATACCTTATCTTCAGTTGTTCCAACTTCTGCTTCAGCGTCATCACCTCTCTCGCCGATACTTTGATGTCCTTGTCTATGCTATTCAGCTCATAGTTGATGTTGCCTATCAGTTTTTGCCTGTCTGCCAGTTTGTTTTGCAGCGCACGCAGCTGCCCCATTGTAGCCTGTTTGTCGTTCTTTATAGCCGCCAGTTGTTTCTCAGTTTCATTTATAGCCTCCATTATAGCCTTTCTACGGGCTATCAACGTGTCTTTCGACATGCTGTACTGTGGCTGCGGTTGTGCATACACAACTACCGACGCCAACACTAAAAGGAAACTGATTATAAAACGCATAAATGGGTCACGTGCCGACAAAAATAACCAATTATACCCCCCATTTTTCCCTTTTTTCTTCTTTTAAGATGATTTTACAATCTTTTTTTATAAAACAGCTACAGTACTTACTAATTCTACGACCTTTGCAACCTGTATCAAAACACAGATATCGCCATGTTATACTCAATGACAGGATTTGGAAGGGCAGAAGAAACCATCAATCACAGACAAGTGGTGGTAGAACTGAAAGCGCTCAACGGCAAGCAGTTCGATGTCAACACCAAGCTTCCCCCCATTCTCCGCTCTTATGAGTTAGACATTCGCTCCCTACTTGCCAACATGCTCATGCGTGGCACAATCGACCTTTCTATCAGTGTCAAACAAGAAGGTGCCGCCAAACCAATGGTGGTCAACACCGACCTCGCCATGTTCTATTACGACGGCATGAAGCAGATAGCAGCAAAAGCCGGCGTACCAGTCGATAACATCATTTCCACCATCATGCGTATGCCCGAGGTGGTAGCCCCCGACCAAGACGTACTACCCGAAGAAGAGTGGCTACAAGTCAAAAACGTTATCGTTCGTGCAGCCGAAGACCTCATGCTCCACCGCCGTCAGGAAGGCGAAGCACTCCTACGCGACATATCGCTACGCATAGCCAACATAGACGAACTGCACAACAAAGTAATACCCTTCGAAACCGAGCGCATAGAGCGCATCCGCACCCGCATCAATCAGTGGTTAGAAGATATGGTAGGCAAAGAAAAAATAGACAGCAACCGCTTCGAGCAAGAAATGATATACTACCTCGAGCGCATGGACTTCTCCGAAGAAAAAATACGCCTCCGCCAGCATTGCCGCTACTTCACCGATACCATCTCCGACAACGATGTAGCCATAGGCCGCAAGCTCAACTTCATACTACAAGAAATAGGCAGAGAAATAAACACCCTCGGCTCCAAAGCCAATCATGCCGAAATTCAGCAAATCGTCATCAACATGAAAGACGAACTCGAAAAAGCCAAAGAACAAATACTCAACATCCTTTAAACCCACACTCACACTTTTTCATTTTTGCTCCCAGCCACAGCACACCCATCAGCGGGCATTGCGTCGCGCTCTTGTACGTGCAGGGCAGTGAGCGGCTTTGCCTATGAAGCGCATCGCAACAAAAAAAACCTAATGAGTCAACAAAAAAACTGGAGCAGATAATGAGGTAACTCCCCTCTTTTTTTAGTAGGGTACGCCACAAAAACATTGGCGAAGCCAGTTTTTGTGGCTGGGGTGGTTAGTACATAGCTCATTGCAACTTATTGTGCTCATACTTAATAGTCTTACCAAACTGGCATACGTCTAGTGTGAAGCACTCTGATGACTATTATTTTTTGTGCTTTTTCAGCCACAACAAAAAAGCCATCAAATGATTACATTTTAAACAGTCGCTGAGAGGCTTCCCAGTCCATAATTTCACTACTGCCGGCAGCAATGTTTTTTAGTTCTTCTTTACCAAGCGCTATTTGCCAATCCGGAACATCACCTGTAGTATGTCCAAACTTATCAGCTATATATTGCAGGTGCATCATATTGTCAAAGTTAGATAAAAACTAAATCACAAAAATGAAATTGCTTCCCTCATTCTCCCCCAATATCCACATCCCAAACAACGAATACAATCCTTTCCCTTGTTTGGTGTAGGTTGTGCCTACGGCAGGTACGGTTGCCAGTTTCCGACCGGCGAAGTAACCAAATGTCCCATACTCCCAACCCGCCTCACATTCCTCATCTGGTCGAGGCGTCTCGCCTCGTCCTCACTTTCAGTCAGCGTCACGCTGACTTGCGCAAGCAAAATGAAGCCATGGAGCATTAAATCCAACAGCTCAAAATGTGGATATCTTAATCACTGCCACACCTTTTTTGGCATAAGTTGGCGCACTTTTTGCGGCATCAGTAGAGCGTATATTATTTATCCATAAACCCATTAACCAATCATCATAATGTCAGTAGCTCATTTTTACACCACCAGCACACCACATCATCCACAATCCCCCACAAGCCAAAAGTGGGTAGCACCACACCATCGTTATCACCAGAAAAACACATGCAAACCTTTTAGTAGTCATAGCTTTATGCGAAGGCTATCAGAAAAGTGAATAGTATTGATAATCAACGAGTTAACCGCCAAACCATAGGAAAACACCGGAAACAAACCGGAAATTAACAATAAACCAAATATGACAATAAGCCCACACCACCCAAACAGCCCACATCCTGTAAATCTTAAAATCCTATAAATCCTGATTCAGACAAAAACCACATGCAAACCGGAAAAGTGAATAGTATTGATAATCAACGAGTTATCTATCAAAACATAGGTAAACACCGGCAATAAACCGGCAAGACCAGAAATAAACAATTAACCAAATGTGAACCTAAACCACAACCTTGCAATTTGTAACTCGTTAGCAGGTCTGCCATTAAAAACTGTCAATTGATTTCTAAACGATACTTTATAGGTTTTATTGATACCGGTATACTATATAAAATAATTTCCTAAAGATTGTTAGACTAGCTTTGTTTAATAATTACTGAAAAAAGTTAAACAAAATGAAGAATAGAGTTTTTTCAATGATTCGGGCTCCAGATAGTTTGTAACACTGAAACTGTGAAATCCCGATTTATTATGCAATAATCGCTTTTGGGAAATCAGGTTAAAGGAAGTAGTAGGTATGATTTCAGTGTAGTTGGTCTTTTATCAAAATTGTTTCTAATAGTTATTATTCATAAAAATTAAAAATAAAAGTTATGTATTCATTGTTTCTTGATATCCACGCAATAGCTAACAACAATTATGTTGCGTTCACTTTTTTTGTAGGCTGCATGGCCATGCTGGCAGCATCTGTGTTTTTCTTTTTTGAAGTTTCTAATACCGACAAAAAATGGCGCACATCCGTTTTGGTATCAGGCTTAATCACCTTTATTGCTGCTGTTCACTATTACTACATGAGGGAATACAATCTGGCAACTAACGAATCACCCACTTTTTTCCGTTATGTTGATTGGATTCTTACAGTTCCTTTGATGTGTGTTGAGTTTTATCTGATTACAAAAAAGGCAGGAGCAAAGATTGGTTTACTATGGAGACTAATTGCAGCATCTGTATTCATGTTAGTGACCGGTTATATCGGGGAAGCGATATTCCCAGCAGAAAAACAAAGCTGGGTTTGGGGCTTCGTTAGTTCTATAGGTTATTTCTACATCGTATACCTTATCTGGTTTGGAGAGGTGGCCAAACTTGCTGAAAGCGCAGGTCCGGCAGTGGCAAAAGCAAACAGAGCACTTGCTTGGTTCGTACTAGTAGGTTGGGCGATCTATCCTATTGGCTACATAGCTGGTACCGAAGGTGGATTATTCGGCATGAAGATATTTTCAGGCTTATCCATGGACATCATCTACAACATAGGCGATGCGGTGAATAAGATTGGCTTTGGTCTTGTTATTTATGCCTTATCTCAGTCCGATAAAAAAGCAGAGTAGAAAGAGTTCAGTGCATCGTTCTAGCAACGATGCACTGAAATTTCTGTTAATGAGTACTTGACACCACAGTACGAATGATTGGTATCTGTTTTCGTAGCCAATCAACCCAAGCAAATAACTAGTATGATACGTGTTGTATTTTTTATTGTAGGATTCATCGCAGTTACCATTCAGCTACTTTTTCTGCCCATACCAGAGCAAACCCAATATTATTTGTTCTTTACAGGTATACTTTTATTAGGCATACCGCATGGCGCGGCAGATTTGTTAGTGGCAGGAAGAACAGCCAAAGAAGAGAAAAAATCATTTTCGAAATTGCGTTTCCTTGTTGTTTACATAAGTATGCTTGCCGCATTTGGGGTGTTGCTATGGTTTTTCCCTCTAGTGGGTGGTATTTTGTTTATTCTGTTGTCAGCTTATCATTTCGGAGAAACTGATCTAAACTTTGTAAATGTAAGTTCAATCTTCGGCAAGTTGTTGATCACTAGCTATGGTATACTCATTATTTCTATAATACTATTGAGCCATTTTGATGAAGTGGAACTACTGCTTCAGCCATTCAACGTAATGCAAAAAAACAAGTTGTTCGTAGACTGGCTGGTTGAAAAAAGGTATTATCTAATGTCATTTTCAGTAATGTTATTTTTCACTAGTTTATTTTTGTATTTGTTCAAAAACGGAGCATCAGTCTTTTCAGGCAAGGATCGCTTTCTCATTGGCTTCGCTAGTATGGTGTTTATACTATTCAATTTGCCTTTGCTACTTGGTTTTACATTTTATTTTGTCGCCTGGCACTCCCTATTTTCCTTGAAAAATATTGTAGAGTACCTGCGCAAAAACGAAAGTATTTCTCCAATGTTAATAGCACAGAAAATGTTTCTATACAGCTCCATTGCTATCGGCGGTATTGCAATATTTGGAGTAGCTAGTTGTTTCTTTTTCACAGGTGGCTCTCTTGTTATTTATCCTTTTCTGGGTCTCGCAGTACTTACTGCACCGCACATGATGGTGATGCATGATATGTATAACAGAATAAGAATCAGTAATCTCTAGCGAAATAAGCAGTAATTATTATTTGTAACAACTATAATCACGAGTTTTTTAAATCAATTAAAATAAGTAAAATGAACACAATTAAAAAAATCGCGCTGTTTGTAACAGCCACTTTTGTTGCCAGCAATGTTATGGCACAATCAAAAGACATCGTTGATGTTGCATCTTCTTCAAAAGATCATACAACTCTAGTTGCTGCTGTGAAAGCGGCAGATTTAGTTGGCACGCTGAAAAGCAAAGGACCATTTACAGTATTTGCACCTACTAATGCTGCATTCGACAAATTACCTGCTGGCACAGTAGCAACTTTACTGAAACCAGAAAACAAGGCAACGCTATCAGGCATTCTTACGTACCACGTAGTTGCCGGCAAATTGGATGCTAAGGCGGTGCTAGCAGCCATTAAAAAAGGAAATGGTTCTGTAACACTAAAAACAGTTGGTGGCGGTGATTTAAAAGCGTCTGTAGTAAAAGGTAAAGTGGTGTTGACTGACGCAAAAGGCGGAAAAGCTACAGTGACAGCAACAGACTTAGAAGCAAGCAATGGCGTGATCCATGTCATTAACAGCGTTCTCTTACCAGAATAATTAGCTGCAAAAAAGTACTAAGTATTCGAGAACGACAATAGTAATCATGGACGCTATTAGCTTCCATGATTATTTTTTTTATTATCACCGTTAAGTATCCCATTTGCCCACGTCGTTCACATCGATTTTTCGGGTCATCTCGTCCAAGCGTCACGCTGCTCATTGCTACAAGTGTCGCGCTTGCTCAACCTAGTATTCAGGTTATGGTCGCCCCTCCCTGCTTTTTCAGCTTTTGACGTTCCTACAGCACGGCTTTCAAGCGAAAAGTAATCTATATAGCCACCATCACTTGCTACAAATCCACAGCTCAAAATGTGGATACCTTAATCACTGCCACCCACACATTGTCTACTATGTGCCCACCACATCATAACCCCTATGAAACACCAACAAACCACCAGAACTGACTACCATTGATATTCAACCACTTACACCCCCAAAAACCGTAGGAAAACAACCGGAAAACAACCGGAAAATCCGGAAAAAACGAACAAATCCAATATTACCTCAGCCCCGCTTTTTGTTGCGTCGGCCCCACCATATCAGGGTACCTGTCACCGGCAGCGAAGCTATCAGTAAACTAGCCAAACATGCCAGCACCTTGCCCGGCAAACCCAGCATAGCACCTACATGTATGTCATAGTTCATACGCATCAGTTTATCTGCTCGTGTAGCATTTTTGTACGTGCCCCATAGGTGTTGTACGGGTATTTCCTCCAGTGTACTAGGGTTGTAATACCGGTAGTCCGTTTGCCAGTAGGTAGTCGGGTCGGGGTTTATGTTCACAGCTATAGCGGCAGAGTCGTGCGGTATATGCACTTCTACAGTAGCTA
>CAMDNC010000001.1 GCA_945902755.1 Flavipsychrobacter stenotrophus | reverse complement strand
AGCAATAAGCCGGGCTTCTTTGCCTATAACATAATAGATGACGATACAGATGCACTAGTGAAGATACAAGTAGGTGAACGTTTTTATTCGCCTATAGAACTATCGTCGTATATACTAAAGGAGCTAAAGAAACGTGCGGAGCACATACTGAAAGCCAATGTGAGCAAGGCTGTAATAACAGTACCTGCATACTTCAACGACTCGCAAAGACAAGCTACCCGCGATGCAGGCAGACTAGCAGGGCTAGACGTGCTGCGCATCATCAATGAGCCTACGGCAGCTAGCCTTGCCTATGGTATAGGTGCCAAACATGGTGAGGAAAAAACAATAGCTGTTTATGACCTGGGGGGTGGTACGTTTGATGTATCGATACTTACTATTAGCAATGGGATATTTGAGGTTTTGTCTACCAACGGAGATACTTATCTGGGAGGTGACGATATGGATAATGCTCTGGCGCAGCACTGGTGTGGAGTGCTACAAGCCGATAGCGCTGACAAAATGTTGATGCAGCAACTGCGTGTAACTGCTGAGGAAGCGAAAAAACACCTAACCACCAATGATGTGTATACTGGTAGCATAAACGGCATAGAAGTACAAGTAACAAGGGCGGAATTTGAGGCACTAATTATGCCTTTGGTGCAACGTACAATAACTGCCTGTACCAATGCGCTGGCAGATGCCGGACTAACTAAAAACCAAATAGATGCTGTGGTAATGGTAGGCGGTAGCACCCGTGTGCCACTGGTAAAAAATAGTGTTAGTGAATTCTTTGGGCAGGAAGTGCACGACAAACTAAACCCCGATGAGGTGGTGGCTCTGGGTGCTGCTGTACAGGCCGATATACTGGCGGGTAACAACACCGAAATGCTACTACTGGATGTGACACCTCTTTCGCTGGGAATAGAAACCATGGGAGGGCTAATGGATGTACTGATACCCCGTAACTCTAAAATACCTACCAAGGCAGGCAGACAATATACTACCCAGAAAGACGGACAGAGCGGTATGCGTATATCTGTGTATCAGGGCGAAAGAGACCTGGTGAAAGACAACAGAAAATTGTCGGAATTTAACCTGACAGGGATACCAGGCATGCCAGCAGGACTGCCGAAGGTAGAGGTAAACTTCCTGATAGATGCTGATGGTATACTGCGTGTAAGTGCTACCGAACTAAGAAGCGGCATAGCACAAACCATAGAAGTGAAACCACAATATGGACTTACAGATGAAGAGGTGGAAAACATGCTGCTGGACAGCCTAATGCATGCAAAAGAGGACATAAGCACCCGTGCACTGGTAGAAGCTGCTACTGAGGCGGAACAAATGCTAGAGACTACAGAAAAGTTCATCAAAAAACATAGTGAGGCACTTACTGAGGATGAAGTAACTACTACTCGCACTTATATGCAATTGCTGCGTGATGCGATAGGTGCGCAAGACAAGAATAAAATTCAGCACCAAACCGAGGAGCTGAATAATATATCGAGACCATACGCAGAACGCGTAATGGAGGGAGCACTGAAAGATGCTATGAGAGGTAAAAAGGTGATATAAGTTGCTTAGTATAGCACTTTATAGCTGGTACTATTGTATAATGGAGGTAGTAACGAGGCAATGTTTTTAATTGTATCGTTACTACCTTTGCGCATTTTATGAAAGTTTACAAATTTGGGGGGGCATCTATTGCCGACGCTGGTAGGATGGCAGCATTGCTGCCGATAATTAGCGAGGAACAAGAACCATTGCTGATAGTAATATCGGCAATGGGTAAGACGACAAATGCACTGGAGAGAATAGTGCAATGCGCAGTAAATAAGGAATATCCTGAGGCTTATAAACTGGGTAATGAACTCAAGCAGCAGCATTTAGAATATGCAGAAAAGCTACTGGTTGCAGATAACTATGCGCAAACAAAAGGTGCAATGGAAGTATTGTTTGTAGAGTTTGATGAGGCTATCAAAAAAGCAGACAGTAAAAGATTTGATTATTCTTATGACCAAATAGTTTGTATGGGTGAGTTGTTCTCATCCTGTATACTACATGGCTATCTGGCACAAAACAACCTTAGTACTACTTGGGTAGATGTAAGGAAGGTATTGATAACTGATAACACCTACAGGGATGCAGTAGTTGACTGGAACTGGAGTGCCCTACAAGCTGAAGCAACAATAGGTAGGGAACTGAAAAAAAAGAAAATAGTAGTTACGCAAGGTTTTATAGGAGCTACTGCTGCTGGGGATTCGGTGACGCTGGGCAGAGAGGGGTCGGACTATACTGCTGCTGTGCTGGCTGCCATGCTTCATATGGACAGTGTAACAATTTGGAAAGATGTAGATGGTTTTAGGAATGCTGACCCTAAGCTGTTTCCGGGTACTGTGAAAATAAATGCTATATCTTATGCTGAAGTGATAGAAATGGCGTTTTATGGAGCACAAATCATACACCCCAAAACCATCAAACCATTACACAACAACAACATACCGTTGTATGTAAAGTGTTTTTTGGACAAAAAATTATCGGGCTCTGTAATTAAGGCTGATGCAGGAGATGTACACTACCCGCCCATGATAGTGCTTAAAGACAAACAAGTACTAGTGCAGGTAACTACCCGGGATTTTTCTTTTATTACAGAAGACAATCTGAGTAAACTATACAGCATTTTTCATGACTTAAAAGTGAAGATAAACCTGATTCAGAATGCCGCCATCAGTTTTGTAGCTTGTATTGATAATAGAGATGATAAAGTAACACCACTGATACAGGCCCTGAGTAAAGATTATAAAGTGACTATAAACGAGCAAGTAAGTCTGTTGACTGTTAGGCACTTTAACCTTGCTGTGGTTGAAGACCTCACCAAATACCACACCATACTGCTGAGGCAAGAAACACGCAAAACACTGCAAGTGGTAATGAAATAATAGAATTTATGGGCATAAAAAAAACAGGCACTAACGAATACCGTTAATGCCTGTTTTTTTTATAGATTGAGGATTGTATTATTGTTTAACCACCTGCTGAACAGTACGGTTTCCTTCGCTTTCTACCACTACCTGATAAGCACCTGGAGCCCAGTTAGAAGTGTTGAAGCTTGTAGTTGCAGCTACATTACCTGCTTCTACAGAAGTGTTGGATACTGATTTGCCGGTGATATCATATACAGCGACTGAATAAGCACCAGTTATGTTACCAACCTGTACATTTAGCTGGCCTATAACTGGATTAGGGAATGCAGTAACCGCAACATTGTTTGTAACCACTGGAACTGAAGAGGTAACCAATTCTGTAAGTATTTTAGAAGTATTGGCCGTCACATCTGAAGCATCAGGACCACCGCTCGCATTAGTTGCGTTAACTATAAGGTATAAAGAAATGTTGCCCAGACCGGCAGCAGGTGCGGTCCAAGAGAAAGATTTACTAAGTGGACCAGTTATACCAGTAGATTGCTCTATGATATTGAGGCCAGAAGCTGTCCTTGAAGCTACGCTAGTAGGCAGGGCAGAAAAAGTACCCGCTTGAAGCTGAGCTGCGCCTACACCTGATACGGCAGCAAACTGAAACCCAAAACGATTGTTGGAAGTATGAGCACCAGTTACAGTAACAGTATAAGTCATACCAGGTACATATTTAGTTACTTCTACGCCACCAGCAGAATCTACTCTGATAGTAGCGGTAGTAGCAGCAGAAACACCACCATGACAGCTGCCACCACTACAATTTGCAGTAGAGCCTTTTGCGCCCGTCCTATTTCCAAGACCACCATTTGCGGCACCACCGGAAGAACTCATTAAAACAGTAGCAACCATACCTGCAGTAAGAGTAAATAGTAAAATTTGTTTTTTCATTTTTTGTTTTTTTTAGGTTTAGATAATGTATTTGGTAGTTGATTAAATAAATGTATGTACGTGTAATCTACAAACAAAACTATGACATTTCCACAACAAATATCATGCCACTTATACAAATTATCAACAATCAGTTAAAAAACATTTTGGGTATTTTTTTTTAAGAGAATAGATGGAGTGTTAAAATTACTAGATGGCAACGGACAAAATGGTTTTTTTTACAAAAAAAAGCAATTGGTAATAATTGCGAATAGGACAAGAACGAAACAAGAATGAATTATTTTATTTTATGCTGAAAATCAGCTATTTTTATAACTAGAGTCATGTAATATATTGTGGCATGATTTTGGTGGGATGAAAATAATTATTGATAAAATTTGAAAATCCAGCATTAAATAGTAATTTTCTGTTAAAATAGTTCTAACCAATTAAAAACGACGGCCTATGTTTTTCACAAGAACTCACGAATTTTCAATTAACATCCCCAAAGATGAATTTAAGAATCGACTGATAGGCAAACACGTAAAAATTCACAATCTTGACTTTGAGGTAATTGAATCTGATTACAGTCTTACGATTATTCCACATGCAGAACAGGTTACAGAAATCAAAACTTTACCAGTGACAATGTTGGACTTTAAAGAGGAAGGCGGTAAAACAAAAGTTATCATTCAATCTAGATTACGGCAGCTAGATGCCGGTGGCCCTCAGTTGATCATGATATTTTGCGTTTTTTTGTTCGTAGCATCCATTATATTGTTCCTAACAAGTGAAGATTTAAAAATCACTTTCACGTTCTTAGGAATACTTATACTGACATTTACCACTTTCTGGTATAGAATGCAAACAGGATATTTTGACTATTGTAGAAAAATTAAAAACTACGTAACTACAAAGGGAGCATAAAAAAATAGCATCACTGACGTTTGTAGTTGGTGATGCTATTATACTTTATGTTCTACAGACTGTTAGTGATTCTTTTACTACTGAATAAATTTTTTGAGGGTATCAATAGGCACATCTCCACAGTAAACTTTTAATAACTTACGATCGGCACTGTATATATTTAGTTGAGGCAGTGTTTGGTACAAAAAAACATCATCGATAAAGGTGGAACTATCGTACCCTATGTACATAGCCGGATAACGAACTATGCGATGCCGCTCTGCAAAATCGGGTATGTACATTTTTGACTTTTCGCCAGTAAGCAGTACTATTTTTGATTTTTTAAATAACTTGATGTTGTCTTCTATTTTGAATGTGGCATCTTCGCAGTGAAGACATGTGGGGTTGAACATCATAACAAACAAGTTAGCGCCATTGTTCAACTCGTTGTCGGTGACCTTATAAAATGAACCCTTGCTTTGCTCCTGCACTACTGGTTGCTTTTTGTGTTTTTTTATCTTTCCTTTTTTGTCGAGGGTCACTTTGTCTACCCCCCCAGTAGAGTCGTAATAGGCCAAAAATAGCAACCCAGGCATAGGTGCATCTTTTTGTTTGTAATCAATATTGGCAAGGGGTGTATTTTGTGTAGATTTGACAGGCTCCTGCGCATTCAAACTTGCATGACCTGCGAGCAAAAGGGATAGTATTATTGTCCTGATTACCATTTTGCTAATTTAGGTATTAAAAACAAAAAACAAACACAATTATATGCCTGACATTAACATACCACTGGCTGAAAGGGTGCGTCCACAAACCCTTGCAGACTTCATAGGGCAGGAGCATCTGGTGGGCAAAGGTAAAGTGCTGGAGCAAATGATACATAATGGCACAACAAGATCACTGCTATTTTGGGGCCCACCAGGTGTAGGAAAAACTACATTAGCACAGATAATAGCCCAATCAATGAATATGCTGTTTTTCACATTGAGTGCTATAGACAGTGGAGTGAAAGAAGTGAGAAATGTGATAGAACAAGCTCGCAAAGCTGGGCATGCTTTGTTGTTTATAGACGAGATACATCGATTTAACAAAGCCCAACAAGACAGTCTGCTGGGAGCAGTAGAAAAAGGCATAATAACACTCATAGGTGCCACTACCGAAAATCCATCATTTGAAGTAATTAGCGCCCTACTCAGCAGATGTCAGGTATATGTACTGCTACCACTTACCGAGCATCATCTGAAAGCACTAGTAGCACAGGCAATGCAAAAAGATAAATGGCTGCAACAGCAAAATATAACTATTACAGAATGGGATGCACTTATACAACTGAGTGGAGGTGATGCCAGGAAACTACTAAACCTAACCGAACTTGTAGCGGGGTCATTGCCGGCAGATAATAGAACTATTACCAATGCTGTGGTGCAAGACATAGTGCAACGTAAAATGGCACTTTATGACAAAACAGGAGAGCAACACTATGATATAATATCGGCGTTTATAAAGTCGATAAGAGGTAGTGACCCAAATGCAGCGGTATATTACCTAGCTAGGATGATAGAAGGTGGTGAAGACCCTAAATTTATAGCTCGAAGATTGGTTATACTGGCTAGTGAAGATGTAGGCAACGCCAATCCTAATGCATTGCTGTTGGCTACAAGTTGTTTTCAGGCAGTAGAGATGATAGGCTATCCGGAATGCAGAATTATACTATCGCAAGCAGTTACCTATTTGGCATCATCGGTCAAGAGTAATGCAGCCTATATGGCTATAAATAATGCTCAAGCATTGGTAGCCAAAACTGGCGATCTACCGGTGCCATTATCAATAAGAAATGCACCAACAGGGCTGATGAAAAAACTAGATTATGGCAAGGGCTATCAGTATGCACATGACTACCCAGGCAATTTTGTTTCTCAAGAATTTCTGCCAGATGCTATAAGCGGAGCAAAGCTGTATGACCCAGGCGATAACGCTAGCGAGGCACGGCAAAGAGAATATTTGAAACAGTGCTGGAAAGAGAAGTACGGATATTAATGTAGGTAAATACTAGGGATTGTAATATGTTAGTGCCTTTGGCAGTAATGCTTTAATGTCTTTGATACGCTCGTCATCGTTGGGGTGTGTGCGTAAAAACCCAGGAGTAGTTGATACACCACTTACCGCCTTCATGCGTTCCCAGAAGCCAACAGCAGCATTGGGGTTGTAAGAGCCAACAGCCATGTAGTACAGGCCAGCCTCATCTGATTCGCTTTCGTGTTTGCGAGAGTATGCCAATACACCGAGTGTACTGCTAATGCCATAGGCACTGTTGAATAACGATTGCGTTTCTTGTGGTTTGGATGACAAAAGAACCGAAAGGGCTGTGCCACCATATTGCACCAGTAGCTGCTGGCTCATGCGCTCATTGCCATGCCTCAGCACTGCATGCGCAATTTCATGACCCATTACTACTGCAAGGTCAGTATCATTAGCTACTAGCGCCAGTATACCACTGTAAACCACAATTTTACCGCCAGGCAAGCACCAAGCATTTACCTCAGGATTGTTTACGAGATTAAACTCCCATTGATAATCTTTGACAAGATCTGCTTTTCCTATTCCTGACAAATATTGCTGTACAGCTACGGTCAATTTAGCCCCTACCCTTTTTACCATTTCAGCTTCTGGTGTACCTACTACTGGTGGATTTGCCGTAATAAATTCAGAATATTGCTGACCCGACAATGATGTGATTGTAGCATCGTCTACCAAACTCAGGGTGTTGCGTCCATTTGCATTTTTTTTGCAAGCATAAAAAATAACGGCAGACGTTATAACACCCAACATTACAAATAAAAAAGAAAGCTTTTTCATGATTTTAGATAATATACTACAAATGATTAGACAGAAATCAGTGGTACAAAGGTAGTATGAAAGCAACAAACGAACCCTAAAACAAATGAACTATAGTTTAATAAAAAAGTGGGGATACGATTGTATCCCCACTCAATATCCTATTTTGACCAAGAGCTAGTTTTTAGACACGTTACCGGTAAACGTATTGTTACTACCTGTGATACGATAGAAGTACATACCTGCAGGTAAAGTTGCAGCACTAACGCTGTTAACTACACTCGGCTGTAATTGCTGCGAATGCACCAATCTTCCATCTGCAGCATAAAGTCTGAAAGTGAGTGCCTCATTAGTAGCTACTCCTTCTATGTTTACAAACCATTCATCGTTTGTGGGATTAGGGAAAATGCGTAATATGCCATTTGCTCCGTTAATATCAGCTACTGAAGCAAAAGAATTGGGGTAGAAAGCACCGCCACCACCTGTGAGATTAGAAGTCTTAAAACTAGCGAATCTGGTACCACTCAATGTAGTGAGTGCCCAATTAGTGGTAGAAGCTGTAGCCGAATTGGTGAAAATACTAACAGATGCAGGTGCGGCGAAACGCACACTGTCTGCAGCAGGATTTGGATTCACAGTGCCATTTACTTTGTACATCCTTATTTTAGTAGCTACAATACTTCCGCTAACACTTCCATCAATATCTACAGTGTCAGTGTTAGTAAACGGGAACAATACCGTGACAGGAGTGACTGGTGCTACTGTAGGAGTAATTTTCCAGAAACGATGCATGGCATAAGCTGCGGTAGGGGCACCCGTAGTACCAGCAGGGAATGTAATAGTATCGGCAGTACCTGACCCAAAACCAGCACCAGACCCAGTTACTACAGAAAAGCCAGCGGAATCAAGATTACCGATATTATTTCCGTGTTTTTTCACTATTAATACCAATGTATCATCATCGTAGGCTGCGGTATTTTTGTCCCACCAATAGTAGGTAGTAGTGTCGCCACCTTTGATATCTGTACACTCGCGGTTAGCAGATATTGTTCTATTGGCCTTTGCCATTGCCACTACTGGATTATACGCGGCGCCACAAGTATTGGAAAACTTGTTGCGAATTTGACGGCGTATTGTATCTCCAGGCTGGGACCCAAATCCTTTACTAAGGTTGATACCCACACTTTGTAAATGACAATAGCTCATTACTGTACCTCCACCTACCGGATAGAGCGGGGAAGGATTGGGGCATGAACCTTCTAAAGTCTGACAACGATCAATAGCCGTGGTGCCGGTTCCTGGAGGATTCCAGCAACATCTGTGTGTGTGTGGCGACCCTACGATATGCCCCATTTCGTGAGACATTACCATAAGATTCCAACTGTATGAAGGAAAATTGGTAATTCCCGAATTACTGATATTAGAGAATCCATAAGGGCCACTGGAGTCGAAAGAACTATATGAGTTGCACATAGCACGCACCCAAGCCACACCGCCCATACTTCCAAACCTCATTGAAGCCAACAATGCGACATCGCAACCATGCATTACATTTTTTGTTTGCCAACCAAACTTGCGTAAAAAACGTATTGATGAAGCGCTGGTTATAGACATGTAGATGTCGGTAGCAGTATTGATTTGCAAGTATTTAAGCACAATTGGAACACCTTCGTTACGATATACCGTGCTTTGATTATTAAAAAGTGCGGTCATATAATTGGTAACATTTGTGACATTTGAGCCTCTTTTTACATAAGTATCATAGTCTGCTACCTCGTAAACACGTACGTATGTACAACTGTTGTATCCTTTTTGGTTTAAAAAAGTAGTAGTTTTTGCAGCAAAGTTATCTCCATACATTTCGGGTAGCTGGTCTGTGGCACAACCTGGAGCTAACTCTTTTATTTTGATGTTCACATCGTTGTACAACAAATAATTTGGATTGTAGTCATAATCTTTACCTACCATACTATTGGGTACCAGCACATAATTTCCTTCATCTGGTATAGAGAACACACCATACACCTCATTGTTAAAAAACGAGAAGGCGGCAACTGAACCTGGGTAACCTTTTACCACTCCTCTATAATACAATCCTGGCTTGTAATCTACTAGCGTATCTTCTCCATTAGTGCCATAGGCATGCACTTGAAAATCGTTTGTAAAGAAATCATATCTGCCCAATTCGATAGTATAAGTACCACCATTTAGGCTTGGAATTATGAGATTGATAGCAGTGTTGTTCTGCTTCATAAACTGCGCAATATTGCCGTAATTTATGAGTAATGGTTGAGCATCGTCGACATTCTTGAGCAATTCGGTTTTATCAAAATTGTTATCGGCTTGCCATAAATTACTTACGGGGACGAAACTGTTGGTAGTCTTCATTCGCTGAATGAAAGCCTCCATAGGGGTTGTAGCAAAAACATTGGAAATTGACGCACACATCAAAAGCATTACCCACAAAAACTGCGCATTTTTTTTCATTTTTCTCGGATTTGGTTATCAATCAAAAATTACAAAATGCAAATTATGTAATAAACCCTCTCAAAAATCAAAAACCATATTAGAAGATGGTTAGAATTACTGGTAAAACCCTCGAAGTATTCCAAAATAAAAGTGCATTGTCCAATTTAGAACAATGCACTAATAAAACCGATGATAATAACTGCTTACTCTGCTACTCTTTTAAGATTGAAATCGGGCGTTGCAGAAACAATAATTGGATATTTCTCGAGCGTAACATCGGAAGGATCAAGACCGAATCCACGTTCCTCGGACAAACTGAATTTTTTAAGTATGAAGTAACCTCTCATCATGAAACGCTCCCAAAGAGGCAAAGAGTTGTCGCGAGAAAGAAACTTTTCCATAACAATGAATCTGAAATCACCCATCACCTTATTCTTGCTCAAAGACTCATATCGACTTACCACATTTACCTCTTTATTGTTTACCATTTCCTCCACCACCATCTTAAACATGTATTGTATCTTATGCTCCATACGGAAACCGAGACGAAATTCGACACGTATTATCTCATTTGGCACAATGGTTTGAACTACGTAATCGGTGGTATAGGGATCGTCCAAAACGTCGACATGTACAAACCAATAAATATCTGCACGTTTAGGTTTGCGGTAAAGTATAGAGTAAAGAATTTTATGTTCAATCTCTTTTGGGTTGTTGGCGCTCGTTAGGTAAACCAAGTGCGTTGCGTACTTAGGTATGGAAGAGTCGTTGCTAAGCTCTTGGATAATGGGAATGTAGTTATCTAACCGCACAAACTCGACGTATCTGTTTTTTATCTTACGCGATTTATACCAAACCAACATAACCATAAATAGCCCGCCAGCTATAAAAACGGTTACGATACCACCTTCCGAGAATTTCTCAACTAGATTGGCAGTAAGGAAAGAAAACTCGATAGCTAGGTAAACCAGAAGGTAAGAAACAATAAAAAATACACTAACCCTCTTTACAAACATATAGTAAGCAAACAGGCAAGAAGTCATTATCATAGTTACTGTAATAGACAATCCGTAAGCAGCCTCCATACTAGAAGAGCGCTGGAAATACAAGGTAATCATAACACAACCAGCAAAGAGCAACATATTTATGCCGGGGATAAACAACTGTCCACGCTCAACTGTAGGGTAATTAATTTTCATTTTAGGCCACAGATTTAACTTTATGGCTTCGCTGATAAGCGTAAAAGACCCTGATATCATAGCCTGACTTGCAATAACCGCAGCTACAGTAGCTATCATAATGCCGGGTATGATGAACCAATGTGGCATTACCTCATAAAATGGATTTTTGGTCAATGAATTCCATGGAATGTTAGAATGAACATTGAGCAAATATGCTCCCTGACCCAGATAATTGAGAATAAGGCAAGTTTTGACAAAAGTCCAAGACACCCTAATATTTCGCCTGCCGCAATGACCTAAATCAGAATAAAGAGCCTCGGCACCAGTGGTACACAAGAAAACTGCTCCCAAAATCCAGAATCCTTTAGGATACATAAAAAGGATTTTGACAGCATAATATGGATTGAACGCTTTGAAAATATGCCAGTCTCCTGCAACATATAACTGATGTAAGCCAAGTACTGCCAACATAGAAAACCACACAAACATAATAGGTCCGAAAGCCTTACCAATAGAAGAGGTACCAAACTGCTGAAAGAAAAACAATCCCGCTATGATAGCAAGTACTATGTAAACAATAGTCATTGTACCGATACCATGAAGAGCTGGAATATTACGCAAGCCCTCTATAGCGGATGTTACTGATATAGGTGGTGTTATCATTCCATCGGCAAGGAGAGCTGCACCACCCACCATAGCAGGGAAAACGGTCCATTTGCCATGACGACGCACCAAGGCAAATAATGAAAATATACCACCTTCGCCTTTGTTATCGGCACGAAGCGTAAGCATTACGTACTTAACGGTGGTTTGTAGAGTGAGCGTCCAGATAATGCATGATAGCGCACCAACTATCAGAAACTCATTGATTATTTTACCGTTACAAACGGCATTCATCACATAAAGTGGCGAAGTACCTATATCTCCGTAAATGATACCTAGTGCAATGACGATACCCGCTAGAGATATTTTATCTAAATTTTTTCCCAAACCACAACAGTATTAAACGTGAAGGCGGCGGCAAAGTTAGTTATAAAGAAATTTAAAAATCAAAATGATTTGACACTTTCATTACCAATTCCACCAAAACATTAAAAATAACTATCCTATATATTTATACCTAGCCAGTCTGTTGCATTCTTATACAATAGTTTTGATTTTAATTCATCGGTATAGTTCATCGACTCTATGAGATGCCCTGGATGATGCTCACCCAACGGGAATGGATAATCGCTACCCATGCACACTTTGTCATGGCCCATAATGTCCAATACAAAGTCAAGTGCCTTGGGGTCGTGCACTAGCGCATCTATCCAAAACTTACCAATGTAATTTCGTGGATTTACTGTATTGTCAACTGCACATAGGTCTGGGCGCACATTGTATCCATGTTCTATTCTGCCAATGGTAAGTGGGAAACTACCACCGCCATGCGCAAAAGCAACCTTAAGACGAGGAAACTGCTCAAACACACCACCAAAAATCATAGAGCAGATAGCGCGGCTGGTTTCGGCAGGCATTCCTACCAGCCATGGCAACCAGTATTTTTGCATGTCGTTTTCACCCATCATTTCCCATGGGTGTACAAATATGCTGCACCCTAGCTCTTGAGCAGCCTCCCAAAACGGGGCAAAAGAAGGATCGCTGAGGTTTTTGTTATTGATATTAGAGCCTATTTCCAAACCCGGCATTTTTAGTTCGGTTACACATCGCTCCATTTCGCGAATGGCGGTATCCATGTCTTGCATGGGTACAGTGCCAATACCAATAAAACGAGTAGGATGATGATCTACACACTGGGCTATGTGGTCGTTGAAAAAACGAGAAGTTTCTAGCGCATGCTCAGGTTTGGCAAAATAGTTGAATAAAACTGGTATAGTAGACAATACCTGCATATCTACGCTGGTCATGTCCATTTCCTTAGTGCGCACATGCGGGTCCCAGCAATTGTGTTCTATTTCCCTGAATACTTTGTCGCCTTTTATCATGCGCGCGCAGCAGGGCTTGTGGTGCTCTAATCTTATAAATTCGCCATACCCAAACTTCTGAAACCAATTGGGTATATGCTCTGGCATAATGTGAGTATGTATGTCTATTTTCATGATTTGGTTAAAATATACAACTATGAAGAAAAGAGAATTTTCTTATTGGTTTTTGAAAGCAATTTTATACATCTTGCGATTTCTTGCAGCTTAGTGTAGTAATAACGGTAGGAAAATGAGCATAGAAGCCTTTACTATCATTTACAATTTTACCTTAAAAAATACTTTCCTGCCGCCAGCCGGTTAATGATCTTGCTGTTCAAGTAATTGCCTGCTCAAGGTCATTGATTATATCTTCTAAATTTTCCATACCCACACTCATCCTTATGAGCCCATCAGTGATATGAAACACCAAACGTTGCTCGCGCGAAACCCCCATGTGGGTGGTAGATGCTGGGTGAGACACAAGTGTGTCGCAGGTGCCCAGCGACACGGCGTTAGTGCACATCTGCAACTTATTCATAAAAGACACACCAGCATCAAACCCACCTTTCAGTTCGAAACTGAGCATTGCACCACCATTTTTCATTTGGCGCATAGCTATTTTATGGTCCGGATGCGAGGAAAGTCCTAAATAGTTGACTTTGGACACAGCACTATGCCCTGCGAGAAAAGAAGCCACAGCCGCAGCATTACTGCAATGACGCTCCATACGCAAACCAAACGTTCTTAAACCATTGGTAAGCAAAAACGCATCGAATGCATTGCTGTTTCCACCCATCAATCTGTGGGTTTTGGTGACTATACCATTCATTTTTGCGATATCTCTGCCTACTACCACCCCACCTATGGCTGTGCCATGACCGTTTAAAAACTTAGTAGTCGAGTGCATCACAAAATCTACATCGTACTTAAACGGCTGTTGTAAGTAGGGCGTTGCAAAAGTGTTGTCAACACATACGGTAAGCCCAAAACTTTTGCCCAAAGTAGACAATGCCTCCAGATCTATACATTGCAATGTGGGGTTGGCTGGTGTTTCCAGGTACATGAGCGCGATATTGTTATCGGTTTTCAGTGCATCTTCCACTTTATTCACATCGTGAAAATCTACTATCACAGCATCTATACCCAAACCCGGAAGGACCTTTTCAAGTAACTCATGAGTGCCACCATACAGAGAGTGATGCGTGATGATCCTCTGTCCAGATTTGATGTTGCTCAATATCATAGTAGCTATAGCCGACATACCAGAAGAATGTAATAAAGCCTTAAGCTGTAAAGGCTCTCCACTGCTGTTCTTTAATTTATAAGCTTCTAGCAATGCAATTTTCTCTTCGGCTTCAGTAATAGTGGGATTGCCCCACCTACCATATACATAACCTTTTTCATCGCCCTTGAAAACACCTATCGCCTGTTGCATATCATCAAATGTATAGGTGCTTGTTGCATATACTGGTGTGAGGTGTGCTCTATTGCTCTCGCCTGTGTGACCACCGCGTATACACAATGTATCGAAACCTGCATTAGTTGTATTTTTCATTCTGGTACTATTGTAGTGGTAAAGATAGTGATAGATTGCGCATTAAGTAAATCGGGGCAGTACTGAGCAATTCATAAAAAGCAGATGGTTCATAAATTACGATTCAATTCATAAATTGTTAAGGATAATATTTCAAGAATCTTAGAAGGCTATTAAAAATGTGGTTTATCTTTGCAAAAAAATCACAGCAAATGAAACACTTCGTATTTAGTACAATGTGTGCAGCTACTCTACTTACTGCAGCAACAGCCAATGCGCAACTGGGTGTAAAAAAAGTAGCTAGTAAAGTAGTACCAAAAGTAACCATAGGTGTGAAATTAGGTATGAATATGCAAAAGCTTGATGGCAATCAATATGAGGCAAAATACAAATCAGGTATTGTAGGCGGTGCATTTGTAAGCGTTGACAGGAAAAAAGTAGGTATCAGAGTAGAAGGACTACTGAAAACAGCCAAATATTCTATTTATAATACCAACATGAAAGTAAATGCTGTATATGTAGACGTACCGTTGCTGCTAGAATATAAAATAGTACCAAGACTTTGGATACAGGCAGGTCCACAATTTAGTAGTATGTTATCTGCTAAAAACACGAATGATGTAGATGTAAAAAGCGCATTTAACACGAGTGATGTATCGGCTGTAATAGGAATAGAAGCTGCATTGCCACTGAAATTGACGGTAGGAGCAAGGTATATATATGGCTTCAGCGACTTAAATGGAGGAACTGTAGGAGGTGAACTAAAGAGCAGATCGCTGCAGTTTTCTATAGGTTATCGCTTTATGAACTAATATTAAAATAGGTATTTAAACATCCGTGAGCAGGTAAATGTTCACGGTTTTTTTTGTTGTAATGTTCATTTATATCTATTCACCATAGACGCCGTCGTTTAGTATTTCAAAATAGTTGCAGTTATAGTATTTGCTATTTAGTCAATTATCAAAAACTAGTTTAAGTTATCATGAAGCGCATATTATCCATATTGTTTGTAACCAGCTTTTTTGCAACCACTACCGTTTCGGCACAGGTAATGGGTGGTATGGTACCATTTGTACAAGCGGGATTTAAACTTGGCGGCAACTTCCAGACCTTATCCAAAGCACCCGTAAAAACAGGACCCGGTATTATTGCGGGAATGTATGTAAGAAAAAACATTGAGCGTTTTGGATTAAGAATTGAGGTACTGGGAGGTTTTAACACCTATACCACTAAGTTTCCTGCGTCTTACTACTCTCTACCGAGTCCGGGTCAGGATACCCTAAGTAAGGGTGAGTTTCAGGCAATCTCCCTTTACGCTCCAGTAATGGTTGAGTACGTTCTTACTGAAAAACTACAAGTCGTAGCTGGTGGACAATATGCATATAATATATCTATGAATGACAACAACAATGCATTTACAAAAATATATGGCGAAGATAAGTTTCTGAAAAAAACTGAAATTGCGATAATTGCCGGTGTAGAATACTTTTACAATAAACATGTAATGATGGGAGCAAGATTGACGAAAGGAATTACAGACATCAACAACAGTACCTATTATCTGGTACCTACAACATGGACCAGCACTGGAATACAAGTTAGTGTTAGTTATAAAATACTGTAAGTATCTATATGAAACTAGCAGTTTGTGGTTATATTTGCAACAAAAGATAAAGCTCATTATGAAATTTAATCTATTATCAACTTTACTGTTAGCAACTATTTTATTGCCTTTGGTTGTAATGGCAGATCCTGGGGTGAAAAAGAAAGTAATGCCATCTGCATCCTTCGGTGCAAAAGGCGGACTAAATATGAATAGACTGGCGGGAGATACCAGATATGACAACGATTTTAAACCAGGTATTGTGGGTGGTATATTTCTTAGTGTCACTGGTAGAAATTCAGGAATTAGAATGGAGGCTCTGTTAAAAACCACTAGACTATACCAGTACAATGTAGGTTATAGACATGTAAGAACAAGGTATATTGATTTTCCTATCCTGTTTGAATATATCGTTTTCAACAGGGTGCATCTTCATGGTGGTCCGGTTCTATCGGCATTGGTTCGTGCTGAAAGAGGAAATGGAGTGACAGTTAAGAACGATTATAATAATGTAGATTTTATGGGATGTTTAGGAGTGGAGTTAGATTTGCCATTGCATCTGAACGCAGGTCTGAGACTTACCCATAGCTTAATGAATGCAAACAATACTAAGCCCGCTGCGAACTGGATAAATACGGGTATTCAATTGACTGTAGGTTATAGGTTGGTAGATTTATAATAGATACTCCTATTTTTATTAGCCCGTTTGGTACAAACTAAACGGGCTTTTTTATTGACTTCTTTCAGTTATTAAATTATCTTAGAGCATTTACTTCCTATTGGTGATAAAAATGGGGTACTGAGCGATAACAACTGAATGAAGATAAAGACAAATAATCCTGAAAAAATTGTAAAGGCCATTACCTTGGTTACCCTGATGGTAATGGTATTGTGGGGGGGGATATCAGTATTTGCGGAGGTGCGCCCTTTTTGGATAGATGAATGGCGAATCATTTATAACCTCAAAACTAAATCAGTTGTTGAATTGTGGGGAAAACTTGCTTACATGCAACAGTTTCCGAGAACATACTTAACTGGATTGAAGCTATTTACCCGACAATTTGACTATAGCTACACATCGCTACGCCTGCCAGCATATGTGATAGGTGTAGCAACCATGGTAAGTATTTACCAATTGTCTGCGATATTGTTTTCGACCCAAAACTATTTTAGGTACTTGATGATCGTAATGTTGGTGTCTAGCGGCACATTTACCGAGTATTTTGTAGAGACTAAGCAATATACAATGGACCTATTAATGAGTACTGTTACGATATGGCAACTGATATGGCTAATAAAACTTGGTAAAAAGCAAGAAATTAAACAAGATTTGGGTTATTTTTCGGTGTGCACTACAATGCTCATTGTACCATTTTTTAGTTATACGTACGTTATTGCGATACTGCCTGTTTATGCTATTATAGTTATTAGTAACGTAGTAAGCCGGAAAACAAATACTTTAGCGACAAATGGTTTACGAAACACACTATTTCAATGGCTGCCATTGTTTTTAGTCACCTTCAGCTCTACTGTGTTTTATCTAGTTGACATTGCACAACTTTCTACAGACAATGAAATGAAAAACTATTGGGGGCACCTGATGATGAAAAATGGTTTTTCATTCAAGGAGTTTACTGAGCATATTTTTCACCTTTTTGCTCAAGCTGGTGCGGGATTACTATATTGGATATTGTATGGCACATTGTGTACAATCGCTTTTATCTACAGCATTCGAAAATGCTTCTATTTTTTGAGAAATGGAAAAATCAATTTGCAAGAAGGTGTTTTATTGTACAGTGTTATATTAATTTTTATTATAATGCTACTAAACGCCATGGGAATTCTACCAATGGGAGAGCCAAGGTTAAATGCTTTTGCCATTCCTGCCATATCTGTTATGCTTGTAACGATGCTGATAGACCTGAGAAAAATCGGAAAATATAACAAGGCAATAAAAGTTACATTCTTCATATTATTTGCTGGGCCAATAGGAAATGTATACAGTACCGTTGCCGCATGTTTTACTGACGGTAAATACTCGCACAGAATGCAAATTTACGAAGCGACAGAAAAAGCACTAAGTAAGGTAAACCAAAGAAGCATACCTATACTCATAACATCGGGTGTGGCATATCCTTATGATAAAACGATAAACTATCCGTTCGATAACTTTGTACCAGGGGATTGGGTATTGATGGCATTTCCGGGATATAAGGTGGGCAAAAGCGGCTTGGTGTATGCAATAGACGATACAAACAACATACGATTCTTTATTGATAGACTACCTGCACAAGTGGATACTTTGATGATAGGTGATGGAATAAACTATAAAATTATAAGTAAGCAAAACATAAATCAGAATTAACCACCTATTTTCCATAATATTACAAGATGACTCCTCTCCAAACTTTACGGTCAGCTACAGGTGTGTTATCATTAGTTATAATGTTGGCAACAAGTTGTGTAGAAGGAAATAGCCGAAAACCAACTTTGGTAGAAGAGCAGGCTCCCAGTGGCTATGTTGCAATAACAGCTAATGACTGCGACGAAACTGGCATTAATGGCAAATGGAAACTGGTGAACATAAAGACAGATGGCAAAAGCCGTACCCCACCAAAAGGAGAAGAATTATTAATAAAAAACTGTACTGAAGCAGCATACTTCACTAATGACAAACCAACGCATACTGACTTTTTCAGGATGTACAGAGTAGTACAATATTGTGCGGACTATCAGTTGGTATACAACCAAGACTCTCTTAGTTGTGTAAACTTTATGAGAGATACTTTAATAATAGGGACATGCAACAACTATGAAACAACGAGATATTACTACAAGAAAATTTCGAAGAAAAAATAAAAACATCATTAACGCTCATCATTAAATCGGGTAGTTACGTCAGTTTTTCTGCGTCTTAGCTTCAGGTCGTTTTTCTTAGCATATACTATAATAGTCTTGTCAAGCCCAAAACTATCATCTCCATATATGTAAACAGTTTTACCAGTCAACTTCTTGAAGGTATGCTTTACAACTGTATCACGGTCGCGCTCGTACTGTATATCCAAAGCAGCCAAACTACCGGATAATTTTGAATTTACGACATTGAAATAAGCAACATATTGTCTATTGCTAGTTCCCTTGAAAAATGTAATAAAAGACATCTTAGTTAACACTGGATCATCAGTATAACTAAACTTGCCTAGAAATCCATTGTAAAAACTAACTACATCTTTATAGTCATCATGATGTATAGCACCCAACTTTGCAACGATGTGATTTTTAAGTAGATAATCATAATCTCGCATATTGAATGTATCTAAATATTCAACCATCGTTATTTTTTTGGGCTCCATATTACCCATCATTTTATCATAACGCAAGAAATCTAACCCTGTTTTATCTTCATCATTGGCTTTTACTTGTACCAACGGACCGTTATCCATATTGCATTCCCTACCCCACCATGAAGACTGTGCACCTGTCTTTGTTTTATTCATAACAAGTGTGGCCCTTATATATGCTGCATAGTTCAGCCTACCTTTTGTTTCCCACTTACTGCTAACAGATGGTACATTGGCGGTTCTCACCAACATATATCCCCATTGGTCCTGCGATGCTTCCAGCACCTTTGTACCAGATGCTTCCATCTGATTTTTGTATGCTTTAATAAACCCCGAAAGGTCATTACCGTTATTGTCATATACTGCACAGTCGCCACATGGGTATTGATTTTTGCAATCTTTCTGAGCCACTACTGGCGCAAATGCAACAGTACCAGCTAGGAGTATGGAAGTAAATTTCAGGGCGTTTAAATTCCTCAGTAATGACATAATATAGCAGTATTACGAATAATAAGTGTTTGAATAAAACAATCAGCAGCCAAGTTAGTAAAAAACTGTCTGAAAATGAAAAGCAATCTACAATATGAAAAAACAGCCTTCAACTCCTATCATTAAAAATAGATAAAAGACACGCTTTGCCACTAGACGACTTTTTGCAATAGTATGTTGGCAGTGGCTACTATACCTTCTTCGCGTCCTATGAAACTCAGTTGCTCAGTGGTAGTAGCCTTGATAGATACATCATCAATTTCTATTTCGAGTACCGTTGCGATTGCAGCACGCATATCGTCTACATACTTTCTTATTTTCGGGGCTTGTAGCAATATGGTACTATCAACATTTACCAGTTTATATCCTCTTTCCGTTACCAATTGGTACGATTTCTTAAGTAACAATTTGCTATCAATGCCTTTATATGCAGCATTGGTATCGGGGAAATGCTGCCCTATATCACCCATACTGAGTGCACCTAGCAGCGCATCGCAAATAGCATGCAACAACACATCGGCATCAGAGTGCCCCAATGCTCCTTTATGATGGGGTATATGAATACCACCTAACCAAAAATCTCTACCCTCTACCAACTTATGAAAATCTATACCCTGCCCTATTCTATACATACTCTGAAACTAAATTTTGGTTAATATTACTGATATTTTATATCCTCCATCTGTAACAAGCCGCAACAAATAATTACCCGGCTGTGCAAAAGACGGAAATTCCACCTGAATTTCATGCTCTCCTTCTTCAAGCATTTTATTATCTGTTAGCTTTTTTATCTCTTTACCAGTCATATCCATCAAAACTATGGTTACTTTCTGATCGTCTATCAGCTCAAAGGAAAAAATTGTAGAAGTACTTAAAGGATTGGGATAAACATTGTATTGTGTTTTTTTGTGTGGCAAATCCAATATTCCGATTTGTGTATCTGGCATAAACTCTGTGTACACAAGTACTACTTCTGTACCCCCAGGTACTGTAAGCTCATTAAACCCTATTATTCTATTGTCGTGAGATGTAAGTGAAATATTGTTAGACAATGCCGAATACCCTTTTCTTATCACATATGCATCCAAGCCCTTTTTTCCGTTTACACCATTGTATCCATACTTCGTGTCTAGCTTGCCATCAGGCATCAGCCTATATAGTACATATCGGCAAAATTTCGCCTCTTTTTTACCATTCCCAGCTCCCGAAACCACTATTCTACCATCGGTCATTAGCACCATTTCATCAGCCCTGTCATTATAGGTTACGTCTGTTACTACTATACCAGCATTGCCAAATCTTTGATCTAAAACCCCAGACGAATCGAACCTAGCTACACAAAAATCCTGCCCACCATTTTCTGCACTGCATATACCCGCCATTAGTATTTTTTTATCAGGTTGCAGCAGTACTTTCCTTACCAAATAATAATTATTTTTTTCAGCATGTAACATTGCTAAGCCATCTTTACCAAACGATTGGTCTCGACTGCCATCGGCATGATACCTTACCAGTATGCTTTGGCAATAATCATTGTTGTGGTTGGTGCCAGCTACTATATACTTATTGTCGTTCTGTGCTATACCTGCTACAGCTATGCTGTTATGAGGCATATCATTATCTACTACAATACCAGAGTGCCCGTAAGTAGTATCATGTACACCATTGTACAAATGACGAGACAAAAAGAAATGCCACAAACCAGAAATAAAAACAGAGCCTACCATTACCATCTTCTCATCGGGCTGCATCCACACTGCATTATACCTGCTGCTATCCCCAATCTTCAACTGCACTACACGATGTTCGAAATTCTGGTCAATATCACCATTTGTAGTCAGCCGTGTCATTGTTGCCATCTGTGCCGATGTACTATCTGTGGCAGATGCACCAGCTATAATTACACGTCCCCACTTATCTAGGGCAGTATTGTATGTAGTACAATTATATAAGTTTCTGAATAGCTCTCCAGCCGAACTACTACCCCTATAAGCATCGTCTGTATTACCATTGGGATACAAACGACGAGTATTAAACTTACCTACCGATGAAGTAGTGAATAACAACATTTCGTTTGGCTGCTTCAGAAGCAGACTCCTACCTTCTTGCATATTGTGCTGCAAAAGGGTATGATATGAAAATTGCGCTTTCGCATTGCCGGCAAACTGTACACACAACAATAAAAAAGTCGCAATATTCTTCATAATAACCTCAATCTATTAGTTCAGGTACAAGGCTGTACTGCATTATAAATTCAACCCAAATTTATCTCCCGTAGCAATTGCATCTTCATATCCAGCATCTGCATGACGAATAACGCCCATAGCGGGATCGTTGTGCAGCACTCTTCGCAGCCTATCTTCAGCGTCTTGTGTACCATCTGCTACAATTACCATACCTGCATGCAAGGAATACCCCATACCTACACCGCCGCCATGATGAAATGATACCCAACTGGCACCACCAGCAGTGTTGATAAGCGCATTTAGTATAGGCCAGTCTGCTACTGCATCACTGCCATCTTTCATTGCTTCAGTCTCTCTATTGGGCGATGCTACGGATCCAGTATCTAAGTGGTCTCTACCAATCACGATGGGTGCTTTTACTTTGCCAGTACGCACAAGGTCATTGAATAGTAATCCAGCTTTCTCACGATCGCCCATCCCTAGCCAGCATATACGAGCTGGTAACCCTTGGAAAGCAATTCGCTCACGAGCCATAGTGAGCCAGCGGTGTAGCCCTACATTGTTCGGAAACAGCTCCATCAGCGCTTTGTCGGTAGTATAGATATCTTCTGGATCTCCGCTAAGAGCTACCCATCTGAAAGGTCCTTTTCCTTCGCAAAACAACGGACGGATATACTCTGGCACAAAACCAGGGAAATTAAAAGCATTCTTCACACCACGTTTGTCATGTGCTTGCCCACGCAAGTTATTGCCATAGTCAAAGGTTATAGCGCCGCGCTGTTGCAATTCCAACATCAAGCGTACGTGTTTTGCCATTGTATCTAACGAGCGGGTTTCATACTCGTGCGGATTAGCAGCACGCAAAGTGTTAGCCTCAGCTACACTCATTCCCTCTGGAAAATAGCCTATCAATTCATCATGAGCCGACGTCTGGTCGGTAAGTGTGTCTGGCGTAATATTTCGGTCAATGAAGCGCTGCAGTAGATCTACAATGTTGCAGCAAACCCCGATTGATACTCGTTCGCCATTTGCTCTTGCCTCCAGAGCCCAATCTATTGCTTCGTCTATATCTGTGGACCATTTGTCTAGGTATCTCGTTTCTATTCTTTTCAGTATTCTCCATTCCTCCATCTCAGCTGCTAAACAAACACCTTCATTCATGGTGATCGCCAAGGGCTGCGCGCCCCCCATACCACCTAATCCAGCAGTTACATTGAGTGTACCTTTAAGCGATCCTCCATAATGCTTATTGGCCAGCGAAAGGTATGTTTCATAGGTACCTTGTACTATTCCCTGCGAGCCAATGTATATCCAGCTACCGGCTGTCATTTGTCCATACATCATTAGCCCTTTCGCTTCTAGCTCTCTGAAGTGTTCCCAGGTTGCCCAGCGACCCACAAGATTACTATTGGCTATTATCACACGAGGAGCATTTTTGTGAGAGCGCAGCACACCTACTGGTTTTCCACTCTGCACCAGCAATGTTTCATCCTCTTCCAGATTGCGTAAGCAATCTAATATTTTATCAAAACTCTCCCAGTTTCTGGCAGCCTTTCCTATTCCACCATACACTACCAAATCCTCCGGGCGTTCAGCCACTTCTGGGTCCAAATTGTTTTGTATCATTCTGTAAGCTGCCTCGGCAACCCAGTTTTTGCAGGTCAACTGCGATCCGCGTGGTGAGCGGATAATACGATGTTGTGTATTCATAAATCACGATTAGCCCAATTCACAAGGAATTCCACCTCAAAAATATAGCTTTATTCAGGAATTTCACTGAAATACCTGTCGCCATATACATATTGTACACAAAAAAATGCCGATGTATGGAACATCGGCATTATTAAAAAACCCAAATACAATTAATCTACTTTGCCATATACATAACTTCTTTCACCAGTTTCACAGTGCGTGGAACATCTGGCAAATATAATCCCACTAGATTAGGCGCATAATGCATATTTGCATCAGCAGAGCATATGCGACGAATTGGGGCATCTAAATAATCAAAAGCTTCCTTCTGTATGCGGTACGAAATTTCTGAAGATATGCTGGCAAATGGCCATTGTTCTTCTACAATTACTAGTCTGTTTGTTTTCTTTACAGATTCTACAATAGTGTGCCAGTCGAGAGGGCGAATAGTGCGAAGATCTATTACCTCTGCACTAATGTTTTCTTTAGCCAACTCATCGGCTGCCGCCAAAGCAACTTTCATCATTTTATTGTAAGATACTATCGTAACGTCAGTACCTGCTCTTTTTACATCTGCCTTACCAATTGGTACAAAGTATTCTTCCTCTGGCACATCACCCACTTCTCCGTATGCGCTTTCACTTTCCATAAAAACAACTGGATCTTCATCGCGAATTGCCGACTTAAGTAAACCTTTTGCATCATATGGATTGATGGTGGATATAACTTTAAGTCCTGGAACATTGGCATACCAGTTCTCAAACGCTTGGGAGTGCTGTGCACCCAACTGACCAGCAGACCCGTTAGGACCACGAAAAACTATAGGGCAAGTAAACTGACCTCCACTCATTGAGAGTGTTTTTGCTGCATGGTTTACAATTTGGTCAATTGCCAACTCGGCAAAGTTCCAGGTCATAAACTCCACTATCGGGCGTGTATTATTCATAGCTGCGCCTACAGCTATGGCAGTAAAACCTAGTTCAGCAATAGGAGTATCTATAACTCTACGGGCGCCAAACTCATCCAACATTCCTTGGCTAACCTTGTATGCGCCGTTATATTGCGCTACTTCTTCGCCCATCAGAAACACACGAGGATCGCGCCTCATTTCCTCTTCCATAGCTTCTCTTAGCGCTTGTCTTAATGGTATTGATCGCATAAATATTATATAAAAATGATTGTTTCGATTATTTCGGTAAACAAAAAAACCAACCTAAATTGTACTTTTTAGATTTTCAGATTTCGTTTCCGGCGTGCAAATATAATATAAGTAACCTATTTTCCGCTTCTCCTGAATGTAACTTTAGAAGTATCCAAATCACCTTGTTCTGTCTTCCTAACAAATGTTAACACTAGTTTAGTTTCACTTACGCTTGTCAGTTCTACGTTGACACGTTCTGTTTGCCCCATTTCATTTGTTTCATCGAGTATTAGCCTCCCTGTTTTGTCTATTGTCCACTTACCGGTTTCTTCCCTACCAGGGAATCTCAGCAACATACTTCCGTCTTCATTGAACGTAAATATACTTTGAGTGTCAATGGCTTGCTGCACCGTGTAAGCACTATCAAACTGTCGTTTGAGAATACTTCGCAAGCTGTCTACATTTGCGACACCATACAGTTGCAAGTTCACCTGTTCTGTATTGCCATTGCCCATGGTATCGATAAAAATTCGACTATTGCTGAAAAAATCATCTTTGTTGCGATTTTCAATCTTTTCCGACTGCCATTTACCCAACAATTTTTGCTGCTTTACATCCTTGCAAGAATAAAGCAAGACAGACAACCCCAATAAACAAACTCCGTAACTACTTTTCAGCATAATGAATTGATTTGCACTACCCTACTTTTTATAACTAGTTTCTGATAGCTAGCAAATTACTC
Organism: Flavipsychrobacter stenotrophus; assembly: GCA_945902755.1. GTDB lineage: Bacteria > Bacteroidota > Bacteroidia > Chitinophagales > Chitinophagaceae > Nemorincola > Nemorincola stenotropha_A. The sequence continues at coordinate 28,950 of CAMDNC010000001.1, read as the reverse complement.
CATTTCAATGAGTATTGCCCCCTTCTCTACCGCGGTTCTTTCAGCTACTTTTACAGCCTTCACCACACCAGCGGCATTTGCCTTGAGCACATTTTCCATTTTCATTGCCTCTAGTATCATCAGAGCATCACCTTTGTTGACGTGTTGCCCTGGTGTGACTAGCATTTTCAATACGAGACCAGGCATTGGCGCTTTCACAGGTTCGGCCTTTAGCATAGCTTTCAAATCTAGCCCCATATTACTGAGAAGCTGATCAATAGGTTCTTTTATAGCAGTTACGTACTGCTGGCCATTTACAGCTACCGTTACTTCTTTATTTGTAAAGTCAATTTTTTCTAGTATGCCGGTATAACTCTTACCTTTATGCAACACACTGATGAGCCCGTTTGACAGCTCTGATATATCTGCATTGGTTGCTTCACCATTCACATAAGTAATGTCTTCCCTTTTTTCTACAGAAAAACGACCTTTCTGGTTTACTATTAGTTGTAACATATTGTAGCAAAAATAGTGCTTAGATGAATGCGATAGTAATATGCGTAAAAATTTCAGAACTAATCCAAAATATCGTATTGTATCAGCAATGGACAATTTTCGGATAAAAAACAATCACCTAATAAACTATAAACTTTTTAAACACTGTAACTTCAAAATCGACATCTATTATTTAGATGAAAAATATCGAAAGATGCATTCAAATGCTGGATATTTTTTTAAGGATCTAAATCAATAAAGTCTGGCATTTTTTTTCTTTGAAAGATTATTGACTGAAGAAGTAATATTTAAGCGAAAAGAATGACAAGGCGATTTCAATTGAAGTCAGAAAAAGAATAAGATTAACTAATAGCCAATAAAAATGATAATCCTTAACATAAAAAATGAAACTGATTCTTTACAGAAAATAAATACTGTCAAAGGCACGTACTTTTAGTTAATGTTTTTATAACTTTAGAGAAAATAATTTCTTCTGGAAGTTACATTATCAACTAAAGCTAATAATAGTTTTCACTTTAAATTCGTTAAAAAATGAAAAAAATTTGTCTCTTTATTGTGCTGTGCCTTTATAGCTATTCAGGATACTCACAAGCAGCTGCAGCATGCACTACACCAACTTGGTATGCACCTAGTCCAAGTGGAGGTGCGGCTACATTTAATGTCACTGGCTTCTCTGGCTCTAACCTTTCAGACGCAGCTATTCAGGCTGCATCTAATAGTGTGGGTTATGCTGACAGAATAGCTACGATTACTACATTAAACTTAAGACAAGGAGATGCCTATTCAGCAAACATAACTTGGAGTCCATTTTACGGAAATCAGTTTTTACAAACATGGATAGATTTCAACGATGATGGTAACTTTTCTGTCTCAGAGCAAGTTTGTCCAGTATCTCCCAGTTCATTATCAACCACAAATCCTCAAGCATTCACAATTACCATACCACTGACTGCGTCACCGGGCTTTCACAGAATGCGCATTAGAGCTATATGGCAAGTCAATTCCACATCTATTGGTACTGCACCTGCCAACTGTGACCCGTGCGCGATTCAATATCTTTCCACCAACCCCCAGTATTGGTCAGGGACTGTAACTGACTATAGAGTTAATATTATTGCATTGTGCACTGTTCCTCCAGCTAACACTGGTACTACTACATACTGTGTAGGTGGTAATGCTACACTTAGTAACACACTTGCTGGTGGTACATGGAGCAGTAGTTCGTCTAATGCCACAGTTGGTTCAACATCGGGTATTGTAACTGGAATAAGTACAGGTACCGCTTTGATCACCTATTCTACTGGCTCTTCATGTAACTCAATAACAACAATAACTATCAACGCAGCGCCTTCAATATCTGGAATAACTGCAAGTTCGCCAATATGCTCAGGAAATACGCTTACATTGAATGCTACAGGAGCGACGAGTGTTACAGGATATTCATGGACAGGACCAGCATCAATTACTGGCGCTACAGCTGCATCAGCATCTGTAACTGGAGCTACTACTGCGGCCACTGGAACATACGTACTGAATGTAAATAATGGAACAGGCGCAGGGTGTACTAGAACATACACAACTTCTGCTACCGTAAACGCAACACCAAACCCTATTTCTGGTCCTGCAGCGGTTTGTTTGGGCACTACTGTTGCGCTTACAAACACTTCAACTGGTGGTACTTGGTCTAGCAGTTCGTCAAATGCAACAGTAGACGCTACAGGCTCAGTTACTGGTGTTACTGTTGGTCCAGTCACCGTTTCTTACACATTCTCCAATGGTTGTTCATCAACCAGAAGTATGAATGTAAATCCTGTGCCAGTTTTAGGCGTTTCACCTTCTTCTACTACTACCATCTGCTTCAACACTGGTGCTACTTTTACAGCTGTAGCTACTGGTGCAACATTTGCATGGACAGGCTTAGCTGGTGCGTCAGGTTTATCCTGTAGTTCTTGTGCGTCTCCTGTAATAACTCCTGCTGCAGTTGGCACCAATCAATACAACGTCACAGCAACTAACACTTTAGGTTGCACGACAACTGATCTTATAACAGTAAATGTAAACCCACTCCCTGCAGATATTGTTGGTGTTTCCTCTACTTGTGTTGGTACAAACAGCACAATGACTAATGCAACAACTGGTGGAACATGGTTAAGCAGCAATACATCTGTTGCTTTTGTCAACCTAGCTACTGGTGTTGTCACACCCGCTACTGCTGGTGTTACAACTATCACATACACTTCACCTTTGGGATGTATCAAAACCAAAATACTAAATGTAGCTAGTTCTCCAGCACCAATAAGTGGTTCTGCTGCTGTATGTCTGGGATTAACATCTACAGTTAGTCACCCAATTGGTGGTGGTGTGTGGAGTAGCGATAACTCAACTATTGCTTCTATCAACAGTTCTGGTACTATAACTGGTAATACCGTTGGTCAAACTGGAATTACCTACACATTGCCGTCAGGTTGTGTTACTACTACGGTAGCAACTGTTAATCCAGTACCATCTGCAATATTAGGCACTGCCTCTGTTTGCGAATCCGGCACTACAACTCTTTCCAACACCTTAGCAGGTGGCACATGGAGCAGTACTTCCTCTAACGCTACTGTAGGTGTTACTTCTGGTAATGTAACTGGTGTTACCGCTGGTACTGCTCCAATAGTTTATACTTCTTCTGAAGGTTGTACCTCTACCATTAATGTGACAGTAAACACACTGCCTGCTTCTATATCTGGTAGCTTGTCTACATGTCAAGGTACATTAGGCGCTTTATCTAATACTACTCCAGGTGGTACATGGGCAAGCAGCAATTCATCGGTAGCTACAATTGACGCTTCTGGTTTAGTATTAGCCGCTGCCTCAGGTGCAACAACAATTTCTTATACACTACCTACTGGTTGCCGCACAACAGCAAGCTTCATTGTTAATCCTTTACCAGCTGCAATAACTGGTACAGTTACCGTTTGTCAAAACAGCACTACATTGCTTGGCAATGCTGATGCGGGTGGCACATGGATGAGCAGTAATACTGCGGTTGCTTCAGTTAATACCTCTGGCGAGGTGCTTGGAGTTGCTACTGGAACGGCAAGAATCACGTATACATTGCCCACTGGCTGTCGTACAACCACTACTGTAACTGTAAATACGCTACCGGCTAGTATTACTGGCTCTAACGTTGTTTGTCAAGGACAAAATACTACACTTTCCAGTGTTACAAGTGGTGGTGTTTGGATTTCAGATGCTCCAGGTGTAGCTACAGTAAGTGCAACGGGTGCAGTATCTGGTGTATCTGCAGGTGCTGCTATGATTACTTACGAACTAGCAAACGGTTGTCGTCGCACACAGAATGTATTAGTTAACGCGCTGCCTTCTTCAATATCAGGTAGTCTTACAGTATGCTCTGGTCAGTCTACATCATTATCCAATGCTACAGCTGGTGGTACTTGGGCTACCAGTGTTCCATCTACTGCGTCGATAGATGCAAGTGGTGTGGTTACTGCTGGTACTGCTGGTACTGCAATTGTAACTTACACGTTGCCTACTGGCTGTAATACAATGAATACTATTGTTGTTAATCCATTACCTGCAAGCATACTTGGCATATCTACTTTGTGTGTTAACAGTTCTACCACCCTTACCAACAGCACATCCGGTGGTACTTGGTCGACTGAGTCTGCTGCTATAGCTACTGTAACTGGCACGGGTAGTGTTTCAGGTGTTAGCGCTGGCAACGTTGCTATCAGCTATACGTTAAGCAATGGATGTTATCGCACCAGAACAATTGCGGTTAATCCATTACCAGCTAATATTTCGGGATCTACCCAAGTTTGTGTTGGTCTTACTACTACCCTCAGCAACACAACTACTGGTGGTACATGGTCGACAAGTGCTGCTTCTACAGCAACTGTAAATTCCGGTGGTGTAGTAAGTGGTTTGAGTGCTGGTGTATCTAACATTTCTTACACAGCGCCTAATGGTTGCCGTACTGGCATTGCAATGGTAGTTAATCCATTGCCTGCTGCGATTACTGGTGCTAGCAACGTTTGTGTAAATAATACAATCACACTCAGCAATGTTACTACTGGTGGTACTTGGGAGTCTGGCGACCTTTCAGTAGCAGGTATAACTGCATCTGGCGTGGTAACTGGTTTTTCTGCTGGTACATCTGCTATCACCTATACTTTACCTACTGGTTGTATGCGCGTAGCAAATATCAATGTAAATGCACTTCCTGCGAACATTACTGGAAGTTCAGATGTTTGCTTGGGCAGCACTACGTCACTTAGCAGTGCTACAAGCGGTGGTACATGGAGCAGCGGTACTACTTCTGTAGCTACTGTAAACTCAACCGGTACTGTTACTGGCGTTACTACAGGTTCTGCAACCATAACTTATACCTTACCCACGTCTTGCCGCAACACAGCAGTTATAGCAGTGAATCCGCTTCCTGCAAATATCGCTGGCAGCAGCAGTGTATGCGTCGGAGGTAGTACTACGCTTACAAATGCAACTTCTGGCGGTAACTGGAGTGTAGGTACAGGTGCTTCTATCGATGCTGCTGGAACGATCACAGGTATCGCTGCTGGCACTACAATAGTCACTTATGAATTACTTACTGGTTGTCGCAAAACGACTACGGTAATGGTTAATCCACTACCTTCTGCTATTACAGGTAGCTCTAGTGTTTGTCAGGGTCAACTTTCTGGTCTTGCAAATGCTACTAGTGGTGGTACCTGGAGCAGCTCAAATACGTCTGTTCTTACTGTAAATTCAGTTGGTGTTATTTCTGGAATTGCAACAGGTTCAGCAAATGTCAATTATACTTTACCTACTGGCTGCGTGCGCACAGCCGCAATTGCGGTTAATCCTCTTCCTGCTGCTATCACGGGCACTACTAGTGTATGCGTTGGCAATACTACAACACTTAGCTCCGCTACTGCAGGCGGTGTTTGGAGTATATCCTCCTCAGTTGCAACAGTTTCTGCTGCTGGCGATGTGAGTGGTTCTTCTGCTGGCACCTCTGTTGTTACGTATACTTTAGGTACAGGCTGTAGCCGCACGAGAACTATAGTTGTAAATCCTTTACCTTCAAACATCTTTGGCGAAAGCGAAGTATGTGAAGGAAATCAGATTACACTCACCAACACAATGTCAGGTGGTACTTGGAGTAGCAACAGCAGCCCTCTGGCTACGGTTAATGCAGCTACTGGTGCAGTAACTGGTATTGCTTCAGGTGTTGTTCTCATCAGCTACACACTTCCTACAGGATGTATGCGCACCAAAAATATAATAGTAAATCCTACACCTGCCGCAATTACAGGAACAACTCAGGTTTGCAATGGTGGAACTACTACTCTTGCCACTACTTCTACAGGAGGTGTTTGGGCAAGTGGAAGTACTTTGGTGGCATCAATTGGTATTGTATCAGGAGAGGTGACTACTTCATCAGCTGGCGTTTCTGTTATATCTTACGTTATGCCTACTGGCTGTATGAGCAGAACGGTTCTTACAGTTAATCCACAGCCATCTTACATTTCTGGTGCTTCAGCGGTATGCGAAGGTTCTTCTACAGTGTTGACCAATACATTGACTGGCGGTTCTTGGAGCAGCAGCGCTACCTCCATAGCTTCTATTGATGCAAGCGGCACTATAAATGGAGTAAGTGCTGGTAGTGTTATAGTTACTTACGCTCTACCTACAGGTTGTTTCAGAACAACTAATATGGCAGTAAATGCATTGCCTAGTGTGCAAGCTATCTCTGGTGGCGGCAACTATTGCGCAGGTGGAGCAGGTGTTAATATCAACCTTGATGGCTCAGCAGCATTCACTACATATCGTTTGTATAACAGCACTACTTTGGCGGGTTCATTTATAGGTACTGGCGCTCCACTGTTCTTTGGTTCTTTCACTGCTGCTGGTACTTACTCCGTAATAGCTACCACTGCTTCTGGCTGCAATAGGAACATGACAGGCACTGCTACAGTTGGCATCACCCCAGTTGTAATACCCACAGTTGATGTTACTGCCGACAACGGAACGGTTTTGTGTAATGGTACTGCAGTTAACTTCACTGCAGTTATTGCAAATGGTGGCTCTGCGCCAGCTTATGAGTGGAGAGTTAATGGCACATTGGTATCATCTACTACAGGCACTTATGCTTATACACCCGCTAACGGTGATATAATAAGCGTAAAACTGACTAGCAATGCTACTTGTGCTGCTCCTGCCGCTGTTACTGATAACATAGCTATGACTGTAACTGCTAATGAAAATCCAACAATAATAGTTAACGTCACACCGTCCAACAGTATCTGTAAAGGTTCATTTGCAACATTTGCTGCCACCACAACCTTTGGTGGTTCTGCACCAGCCTATACTTGGATGAAAAACGGAACAACCCCAATGGGTACAACCGCTTCGCTTTCTTACGCTCCAAATGACAACGATGTGATCACGTGTCAATTGAATAGTAACTATGCCTGTCTTGCTAGCGATAATGTAATGAGCAATGCAATAACAATGAATGTTGATGACGTTTACACTCCAGTTGTAACTATTACAGCAAATCCTGGACTCACAATCAAAACTGGTGAATCAATCACTTTCAGTGCAGCTGTTACTAACGCAGGTCCGACACCAACCTATATCTGGTTGAAAAATGGTGCTGCAATACCAGGTGCTACTTTGAATACCTACACTACTACCAACCTTGCCAATGGCGATTCTATAACATGTTTGGTCACAGGCAGCGGTCTTTGCGGAGTAGCTTCGCTCAACACTGTTATCGTTACTGTAACACCTACTAATGGTATAGTTACAACCATATTTGGTGGCAACATAGTATTGGTGCCCAACCCAAATAGTGGTTCATTTGTCATCAAAGGCGCTGTTAGCATCAATGGCAACGAAACGGTAACACTTGAAGTAACCAACATGTTGGGACAAATAGTGTACAACGGTAATGCAACCATTACTAACGGTACTATCAATGAAAGTGTTGATCTTAATAACACACTTGCTAATGGTATGTATATCTTGAATATTACATCTGGAAGCGACCGTAAATCAATTCAGTTTGTGGTAAACAGATAGTTTCAAACAATACATAGAAAACAAAAAGGGCTGACTTAATATAACGAGTCAGCCCTTTTTTTCATTGATCCATCAATTTAAAAATATTTGAACGTCTTTGTTTGGAGAAACATAAACTGTTCAACGATGAAAATAAATACAGAATATCATTCAATAAAATAGCAATCCAGCAAATCCAATCGATGATGGCAGGAAATTGAGAATAGTAATCATACCTTTGCGGTAAGAAATGGTAAAAATCGCAAACATTGAACTTGGTGAGTTTCCGCTATTACTAGCACCTATGGAGGACGTGAGCGACCCACCATTCCGTGCGGTATGCAAAGAGCACGGTGCCGACCTAATGTATACCGAATTCATATCTTCAGAAGGTCTTATTCGTGATGCAATAAAGAGCAGGCAGAAATTAGATATTTTCGACTATGAAAAACCAATTGGTATACAAATATTCGGCGGCGATGAAGACGCAATGGCTCTTTCTGCTAAAATAGTAGATGCAACACAGCCCGATCTGCTGGATATAAACTTTGGGTGCCCAGTAAAAAAAGTAGTTTGTAAGGGTGCTGGTGCAGCCGTACTCAAAGATCTCAACCTAATGGTACGCCTGACGTCAGCCTGCATTCGCCAAACTTCTTTGCCAGTCACCATCAAAACCCGTTTGGGTTGGGACAACGACAGTAAAAATATAGAAGAAGTAGTAGAGCGTATGCAAGATATAGGTGTGCAAGCGGTGTCAATACATGGTCGCACCCGAATGCAACTTTACAAAGGTGAGGCTGATTGGACATTAATAGGCAGAATAAAAAATAACCCCAGAATACATATACCCATCTTCGGAAATGGCGATATTGACACACCGCAAAAAGCATTAGAGTACCGCAACAGATATGGTGTAGACGGCATTATGATAGGCAGAGCAGCCATAGGTTACCCTTGGATATTTCGTGAAATAAAACACTATATGGCCACAGGCGAAGCGTTGGCATCACCCACTGTAACAGAAAGGCTTCACGCATGTCGCAAACACTTGTACGGCTCCATTTCTTGGAAAGGTAACAAACTAGGCATACTTGAAATGCGCCGCCACTATGCTAGCTATTTAAAGGGGCTATCGCATGTAAAAGAATACCGTACACGGTTAGTATCTACGGAAGATATTAACGAAATAGAAGACATTTTATCGGAAGTGGAAAATCGCTATACAAATGAGCCGCTACCTGTATAGCAGCCCATTTGTTAAGAAATAAAATCGGCAAAAGTTGCCTTAAGCCATAGCTGATTGCAAACGGTTGTTATACACCCACGATACAGCCAGTACTGCCGTAAAAACTAACGGGGCGATAAAAGGAGTAGACGTAGCCGCATGCGAAATAAAAGCACCTAAAAAAGTAAACGTTAGTCCGGCATATGCCCACTCACGCAATCTTGGAAACATGGGCTGCAACAATGCCGCAGCTGCCAACAACTTTGATACCCCCAAAATATAGAGCATATAGGGCGGATAACCTAAGGTCTTTAATCCATCAGTGATAGAGGGATTCTGAGAAAGGTACAGACCGCCGCTCATCAGCATCATTCCTGATAATAACCCAGTGGAAACCCAAAAAATAATCTTGTTCTTTTTCATAACGTTTTTAGTTTCATCAAAAGTCTGTACATTCGCTATACTTTAGATACTGATATACTATTGTATATCGGTTTCCTCGAAGATACCTACCTATGGTTACTAACAATTTAAACAACCCAGACTGTTCTGAAGATTCAATGGAGAAATGTCCAGGCAATCATAACGAATCAGAATGCGCTAAACAGTTGCTACCTGTAAGAGATGCGCTGGATATGCTAAGTGGCAAATGGAAAATCCCCATTATCATAGCGCTCACATACGGTAATTGCCGCTTCAAAGAGCTACACCGGCAAATTGGAATTACGCCTAAAATGCTATCAAAAGAACTTAAGGAACTAGAAATGCACCAGCTTGTAAAACGAACAGTCTATGACTCAATACCCGTCTCAGTTACCTACGAACTTACACCCTACGCCACATCGCTAAAACCAGTAATAAGTGCACTTAGAAAATGGGGTACCGAACACCGGAACAGATTGATGGGCAAAAAGCAATAATTCGGAAATGACACGTATTGGACTAATATCAGACACCCACGACTTTCTGGATGATAAAGTTTTCACTCACTTTGATAAGTGCGATGAGATATGGCATGCAGGCGATTTTGGCACTGCTTCTATTGCCCACAAACTCAGTGCTTTCAAACCTCTTAGAGGCGTATATGGCAACATTGATGGCTATGATATACGCAGTCAATTCCCTGAGCACCTACAGTTTACTGTTGAGGGTGTAAACGTTTACATGATACACATAGGTGGCTACCCAGAACGATACTCCCCCACTGCTAAGACTTTTCTCACGGTACATCAACCACAACTATTTATAAGCGGTCACTCACATATTCTTAAAGTGATCTATGACGACAAACTAAAATGCCTTCATATGAATCCTGGTGCAGCTGGCAAGCATGGCTGGCACAAAGTCCGAACACTTATCAGATTTACCATAGATGGCACCAACATGAAAGAATGCGAGGTGGTGGAACTAGGTAAACGCTAATAAACAAAAATGCGCAACATCTTATCCGTCGTTGCGCATTGTATTGTATTGCAGCATTAGTCAATTAGGACAATCTGGTAATCTTAAGCATATTAGTTGGTAGGTGCTCTTGAACAGGCGTACTACCAGTGTTCACTACCACATCCCCCGATTTCAGCAAGCCCTTTTCTCTCAATATATTGTGCTGATCAGCTATAATCGCATCCATGCTTTCCTCTTTATCATAAAAGAAGGCCTGGACCCCCCAACTCAGGCTTAACTGATTGATAAGTGTTTGTGTTTTGGTAAACAAAAACAAAGGAGAGCGAGGTCTGTAGCTTGATAACATAAAACCAGTATAGCCAGACTGTGTCATGCCAATAAGCGCATCGGCCTTCACTGCACCAGCTATTTCGCAAGCGTTGTAGCACAGCGCATCACTCAGAAATGACGGAGAATGAGGCTGCGGAGTATGATTTCTATTATAGACTATTTCTTCTTTTTCTACCTCGTTTATAATGCTTACCATTGTACGCACCACCATCTCTGGGTACTGTCCCATAGCGGTTTCGCCGCTTAGCATAACTGCATCAGCACCCTCTAGTACAGCATTAGCTACGTCCGTTATCTCGCTGCGATTAGGGCGTGGCCTATCAATCATGCTTTCCATCATCTGGGTAGCTATTATTACGGGTTTAGCCCGATGAATACATTTACGAACGATGTTTTTTTGTATCATAGGTATCTGCTCCAGCGGTAGCTCCACCCCTAGGTCGCCCCTTGCTACCATCACCGCATCTGATGCTAGAATTATCTCTCTCAGATGCAACAAAGCCTCAGGCTTTTCTATTTTGGATATAATCTTAGCACTGCTATTTTTGGATCTTAATATGTGCCTCAGCTGTATAACATCATCTGGTGTACGCACAAACGAAAGTGCCACCCAATCTATATCCTGACTGATAATAAAATCAAGGTCAGCCAAATCCTTTTCTGATAATGATGGTAACGAAATTTTAGTATCCGGAAGATTAATTCCCTTGTTTGATGATAACAAACCAGGCGTTAATACCTCAACCAACACCCTGGTATCATCCATTACTTGTTTTACAATTACCTCGATTTTGCCATCGTCTAGTAGTATTTTTTCATTTACTCTTACGTCATTATGAAAGTTAGGATACGACAAATATACTTGCTCGGCAGTGCCCACACACTTCTCATTGGTGAAGTAAAATTGGTCGCCTTTTTTAAGGTCTAGTGAATTATCCTGAATGATTCCAACGCGTAACTTAGGGCCTTGTAAATCGGCAAGTATCGCAATATTAAAAGGGTAACTACTGTTAATTTTTTTGATATGGTCTATCACCTGCAAGTGCTGCTCGTGAGTACCATGCGAGAAGTTAAGACGAAAAACATTAACACCTTCTTCTACCAGTGCCAAAAGTTTATCATACGTGTTACATGCCGGTCCAACGGTAGCAATAATTTTTGTTTTGTGAAGCATCATAGAATTAATCTGAATGAGGTACAAATCTCCTAACAACTGAGGTCAAAATATCCCTGGCAGATTTACTAAATTGCTAAGAAAAGTGTAATAGTGTGAGTTACAAAGGTAACAATAATATCCTCAGAAACGTTGCAAATCGTCTGCAGAAAGCATCTACATTACTTTACACAAACTAGGCAGTGTTTGAAAAAAATAAATTAAACTTGTTTCAATCAACCGAATCTTCGACAATAAGTAATGTGTTTTTCAAAGGCTGAATTCCCTCTTTAATTATGTCAAAGAAACGAGCACCATAAAGCAAGTAGTATTCTACAAAATTGCAGGTACGTTCTTGTAAACTATTTGACGGAAAAATTGCTTGTTTTAATTTTGAAATACGTTGTACTTGTATACTCATTTTTTTCTTTTCGGCCCTGTACATTTTTTGTTCTAGTACGGCAAGCTGTTTCTGAATTCTGTGCAAAACAGCATTAGCAGAAGCCAAAAGTGTAGCGTCTACCGTTTGCGCTTTAGATCTTAAACCATCTAATATCAATGCGATATCCATAGATTCCTTGGTGGTATGCCAGTCATCCTTACTGTGAGCGGCAATATAGTTCTTGACAAGGTCACTTTCTTTGATAAAAATATCATGGATGTTTAATCCTGATTGTTGTCGTAGCCTAGCCTGCTGAGCATCTATCCAAAGTACAGACTGACGCAACATAACTACAGGGTAAAACACATTGTAATGGGCAAATAATGACCTTAACTGAAACCAATAAGCCACCTCTGCTCCGCCACCAATAAATGCTACGTCGGGGAGAATTGTAGACTGAAATAAACCACGCAAAATAACATTAGGACTAAATTTTTCGGGATGACTTTCTACTTCAAGTAGCAAATCAGCCTCACTAAATGTGATATTAGTATTGAGTACCACCCATCTTTCACCTACTCGTTCGATGCGTTCACGTGTCTGATTATCCAGATAAAATAAATTGATAGGTCTAGGAAACGCCTGTGTTTTATAGTTTAGTTCAAGTAATTTAGTTTGCTCTGAGACTATTGTGTATGATTTGCCGTGCAATAATTCATCTTTTATGACTGGTATAAAAGCGGACTTTAATGCAGCATTGTCAGGATTCACAATTACTAAACCATACTTACCAAACAACTTGTCGACAAGGTAATGAGTAGCTGCCCCTATTGTTGGTTGCCCCATATATGCCTCAGTTATCAGTTCCCTCAATTCGGTATAATGGCTACCAGGAGGCCCCATAGTAACAAATAAACGCTCTAATAGAGGTTTTAGTCGGGCGGTACTCATTCTGCCTACAGCCCCACTTTGTCCATCGCCATCCCATACAAATTTTTCATTCCCGTACCTGAACACACCTAGCTCATCAATGTCGTTGTCTTCGCTACCCATGTAGTATACTGGTACAAAATGTTTGTTGGGATATTTTTCATTCAACCCTTCAGCCAGTTTTATTACATGTAATATTTTGTAAACAAAATAAAGATACCCTGTCATCAGGTTTGGTTGGTGTGCAGTAGTTATGGTGTAAGTAGTATTGCTGAGTAACGATTGTATATTATCTAGTACCGTAGAAGTAGTGGCTCTGCCATCGTATTGAGCAGTTAATACCTTAACTAAAAGCACTCTATCAGTAGAATGGAAACTACGTGCATTGATAGCTTTTTCTATACCTTCAGCATCGGGTGTGTATGAATAGAATTCATTGAGATTAGCATTTCCCTCTAGATAATCGGTAACAAGTCTAGAGAAAAAACCCGTTTCATTATATGCAACTCCTGAGTAACTATATGCCAACGTTATGAGATTTTGAGATTGCGAAGTTAGCAGCTAGATACCACAAAGCCGCTATGCGTGTGTGTATAACGCTATAAGTATGTATTATAGGCGCTCGTAATTACTTGACAATAGTATTTAGGAAAGGAAAAGTAGCATCTTTATATTTAGGCTGATTGACACCTGTTCGTAAGTGTTGGAATGTATGACCTGGACCTTTGGTAATAAACAAATTGACAAGCCATGCAGGCAATATTCCTCCAGGGTCGAAATATAGCGTGTAAACAATTTTTAACTCATGCTCTGATATGCTAGTAATATCCCAATGTGCTACCGACTTTGGCACCCTAACCAACCCTTTTTTCAAAGGCAATCTGTCAGCATCGGTTCGTGAATCTATTGTTACATATCCAGGCCTTACCTCTTGAATAACAAAATGAGCAATATAATCTCTATCTGAACACGGCCAAGGTAAATCTACTTCAGAATAAAAAATCAATTCATTGGGTGCAACAACTTTTACAATGTTTGAATATTTAGTACTGTAAACCCATTCAGACTGTTTCTCAATATCAAGCAAAAAAGCTATCAGTTGATTAATGTTCGCAGAAACACTAACCTCTACTTTAAGCAATTTGAAATTTGAATTATCTGTCTGTGCAGTAAAAATCTGAATGCCATTTTCAACTTTTCTCAGCCGCCAATTTGGCTGAGCGATAGCAGCAGCCCCAAACATAACCAAAAGTAAAAACAACCAAAACTTGCGCATAAAGACGAGCTGAGTTATATATAAAATAGCAAAAAAACTACCACCTCAATCCAGCAGTCTTCAACACGTCTCTTATGGCTTCGTAAGTACGAGATGCTAACGAACCAAGTTCTTTTTCAGGCACCCAACGTGCCTCCAAAATATTTTCTTCCTTTTGAGGCTTTAATTGGTCTGTGCTAGAACCATGCATGGTATACCACACAGTTTGCTTTAAAAACTGCATGCCGTCCTGAACATAAATATGAAAACTATCTCCTAGTTTACCACCTAAGCGCAACTGTCTTAATCCTGTCTCTTCGGATACTTCTCTTAAAGCACATTCAGCTATATTTTCACCTTCATCAAGTTTTCCTTTAGGTAAATCCCATTTTCCACGACGATAAATCATGAGAAGCGCCCCATCTTCGTTGTAGACTAATCCTCCTCCGGCCATAATAGGAGTATACATAGCATGCAACTGGTCTTGCAAAGCCATTTCTGAGACGTCTTCAATAATAGCGCCAGCATTACCTGGCCTGTCCATAAACTGAAGCGCTTGGTTGAAACTTTTTAGCGTAGCACCGGTAAAAAATTGATACAATTCAGCTACTGGGTTTGCTTCCATATATGCCTCCATATCAGTAGTAAGAATCAGTGGTTTATCATTGTAATATATTTTTTGTGAGAAATTCATACTGCTGATTTTTTGAAGGCTTGTGTAAATAATGTAGGTTTGAGCGCTTATGAGCACACCAAAACATTTTGCTGAAAAACTATTGCAAATTAAGGCATTGCAAGTCAACCTGCAAAAACCATATACATGGGCATCTGGATGGAGATCGCCAGTATACTGCGACAATCGTAAAGTTTTGTCATTTCCGTACGTACGAGATTTCGTAAAAAGCGAACTTGCTAATATGATACTAGAGCAGTATCCAGACGCAGACGTGATAGCAGGAGTTGCAACCGCCGGAATTGCACATGGGGTAATGGCCGCTGACCTGCTGAAATTACCCTTTGTATATGTGAGAGCAAAACCTAAAGAGCATGGAATGGGCAATCAGATAGAAGGGGTGTTGCTACCTGGACAAAAAGTAGTAGTAGTAGAAGACCTTATATCTACAGGAAAAAGTAGCCTGCAAGTAGTAGATGTGTTGCGCGAAGAAGGTGCTGTTGTGCTAGGTATGTGTGGGTTATTCACCTACGGATTCCCTATTGCTGACCAAGCTTTCGAAAAATATGGCTTGTCATTGCATACCATCAGTAATTACACAGCCCTCATGGAAGTAGCTGAAGAGCAACAATTGGTGAGACCAGAAGATAAAGAAATCCTAGCTAATTGGCGTAAGGACCCCGCTAACTGGCTACCACCAACAAAAGACTAAATGAAAAGGAATTCGATAGTAAAAAAAACGGCATTTTGAATTTTCTTTCAAAATGCCGTTTTTACTGATAGCTCAATGCAATTTCATAAAACGTTCAGAGGTTGCAACGATACTATGATTGCAAGGTTATAATTTCATTAAGAAGTACTACCAGGACATAAGTAGTCAAAATAATTCAATATCTTCGTAAGATTAAGGTAAGTCGGTTTAATTGGTTACCGCTACACAAACAATAAATTTTTAATGAAAAACAAAACATTATTCAGTTTTATTATTATTACCGTCCTTTTGTTTGCGCCATGTTCAATCGGCTTTGTAAACAGTGCTTTTGCCGCTCCCTCACCGGTTGTAGATTATTCTGGCTTTCCTGAGACCTTTGAAACAGGAACCAAAACAGCTTACAGCTATGGAACTGTGATCCTTACAACGGGCAATTGGGGCATGGATGACGCACTTATAGGCGACTCTGAGAATGACGTAAAAAACGGCACTAAATCCGTTCGTATCAGAAACGCTGGAAAACTAACAATGCTGTTTGATGTCACAACCGGAACAAGTAAAGTAATTATTCAGCATGCACTTTTCGGCACCGATACCAACGCTACATGGGGATTATGGTATTCTATCAATGGAGGAAGCAATTGGGCGCAAGCTGGCACCAACGTAACATCTACTACTCATACACTAGTTCAGACGTCATTTGCGATTAGTTTGTTTGGAAATGTACGTTTTGAGATTAGAAAGATATCTGGTGGAAGATTGAACATTGACAATATCTCTATCACCGACAACTCTGGTATATGCTGCTGCGGTTGTGGAGCAGACACAACCGACGCAACAGCTTCTAGAGACAATGTATTACTTTTCGGCAACCCAAGTGCAGCTACTACTACAGCTACAGACTCCAACAATTATTTGATAGTAAAGCATCAGTTTTCACTAGCTTATAACAACTCACGCGGGATACCCAACTGGGTAGGATGGCATTTGAGCAACGCATGGAAAGGTACTGCTGAAAGATGCGACTGCTTCACACAAGACACACAAATACCTACAGGTTACTACAGAGCATCTTCATCCCATTACACCGGAAGCGGTTTTGATAGAGGTCATTTGTGCCCCTCTGACGATAGAGATGCAAGTGACACAGATAATGCTGTAACCTTTAAAATGAGTAATATAGCACCGCAAGCACCACAGTTGAACCAAATTACTTGGTTAGCACTAGAGAACTATTGCAGAACATTGATAACTGCTGGTAACGAGTTGTACATTTTCTCCGGAGGATATGGTGAAGGAGGAGTAGGTTCATCAGATGATACAACCTATTCAATAAATGACAATAAAATTAAGGTGCCATCTCGCTTTTGGAAGGTGATTATAGTTTTACCAAATGGAAGCAATGATGTAAACAGAGTTACCACTACTACTAGAGTGATAGCAGTAGACATGCCCAATGTACAGGCTGTAAGCGGTATGCCTTGGACATTTTACCGAACCACTACTGATGCAATAGAGGCAGCTACTGGTTACAACTTTTTCTCTGAAGTTCCCATAGCGACCCAAGCAGTTATTGAAGCTACTGTTGATACCGTAACTGTTCCTTAAAAACTTGCTAGTTTAGAAAATATCATACAGTTTTTATTATTTTTACACGCTTGTTTGTAAGGATAAAGCGTACAAATCAAGCGTGAATCAATCGAATTACCTCTAAAAACATATTTAATGAATATTCCAGTAGTAGATCTGGCGGCCTTTACAAAAGGTGACGACGCAGCAAAACAAGAATTTGTTCAACAATTAGGAATTGCCTACGAGCAAGTGGGATTTGTAGCAGTAAAAAACCATGGCATTTCAGACGAATTGATTGCTAATCTCTACACACAAGTGCAGCAGTTTTTCGCAATGCCCACAACAGACAAGAAAAAATATGAAATTGCTGGACTAGCAGGTCAGAGGGGATATACTTCTTTTGGCAAAGAACATGCAAAAGGCTTTGATGCACCGGACTTAAAAGAATTTTTTCAGTTTGGACAAGAGGTAGCAGAAGGAGAACCAGAAAAAGAATTGTATCCCGACAACGTGGTAGTAAATGAGATACCAGAATTTACACCTACACTTCTAACAGCGTTCAGAGGTTTTGAAAATGCTGGTGCAGCATTACTAAAAGCAATTGCTCTTTTTTTGAATCTCGATGAAAATTATTTTGCAGCTCATATCCACAATGGAAACTCAATTCTAAGAGCAATTTACTACCCACCAATTACAGAAGAACCAGCATCAGCTATTAGAGCAGAACAACATGAGGACATCAACCTTATTACACTGCTGGTAGGTGCGTCGGCTGATGGTCTTGAAATCCTAAATATGCAAGGTGAGTGGATACCTGTAACCTCTCTTCCAGAGCAAATAGTAGTGAATGTAGGCGACATGTTGCAGCGCCTGACAAATAACAGACTTAAAAGCACTACGCACAGAGTAGTAAATCCACCTCGTGAAAAATGGTCAACACCTCGTTATTCTATTCCCTTCTTTCTTCATCCTAAAAAAGACATGAGTTTAGCATGTTTGCCTAGTTGCATTGACGAAGCACACCCAAAAGCATATGACGATTACACAGCCGGAGAATATTTGGACGAAAGACTGAGAGAGATAGGACTTAAGTAATATTTCAACTGAATCGGGAAACTATATAGGGTAGTTGTTACCTTTGGCTACTGTGAATAAAGTTACAAAAGCACATCTGGCTTTACTAGGTGCAAACCTTTTTTATGGTGCAGGTTTTACGGTTGCAAAATCTATAATGCCTCGTCTGATACAACCACTTGGTTTCATATTCATTCGAGTAGGAATAGTAACAATATTATTTTGGCTAAGCTACCTAATAGGTAATGAATACAGAACTAAAATAGACCGTCAGGATTGGTATAAAATCATCCTTGGCGGTCTTTTTGGTGTCGCTCTTAATCAGATGTTATTCTTTTCTGGGCTCAATCTTACCTTCCCCATTCATGCAGCATTGATAATGATGAGTACACCTTTACTCATCACGGTGATTTCGATAGTGATGCTCAGAGAGAGAATTCCAGGCACAAAAACTGCGGGACTATTGATGGGGATAAGTGGTGCAATTTTATTAATGAGCGCAGGAAAAGAAATAACTATCACAGGCAACTCTGCTAAAGGTGACTTACTGGTCTTTGCAAACGCCGCTTCTTATGCTGTGTATTTGGTACTAATAAAGCCATTAATGCATAAATACAGACCTATAATAGTAATAAGGTGGGTGTTTTTATTTGGCTTTTTAATGGTTCTTCCATTCGGTTGGCGCCAGTTTTATTGCATAAACTGGTCGCTTTTTGAAGCAATTGATTTGATTAGTGTAGCCTTTATTGTAGTGTGTGTTACCTTCTTTACTTACCTATGGAATATTTATGCTCTCAAAGTTTTGACGCCTACTGTGGCAGGAGCATATATCTACCTTCAACCGATTTTTGCTGCAATGATATCGGTACTTTATATAGGCGAACAAATTACTGGCATCAAGTTAATAGCCACCATTTTAATTTTTGGAGGAGTCTACTTAGCTAATTTTGGATTCAAGAAATCTACAAAAAGATCCACCTAATAACAGCCTGCAATTCAGAAAGACAGATTAGCATCAAGTATACAACGAAATGTTATATTAATTCTTGTACCCACATCTACCCCAGTTTTGGGCAGCTGATGCTCCCAATTTGTTTGCATGTCTCCTTTCATTAACAATATGCTGCCATTATCAAGATATAATGTACGGGGTGGCTCTTTAAACTTATAAGGGCGTATCTGAAATGCACGAGTGGCACCAAAACTAACGGACGCTATTACAGGTTGCCTTCCTAATTCTTTCTCATTATCTCTATGCCAGCCCATACTATCATTCTGATCTCTATATCTGTTGAGCAAAGAAACATTATACGATGATTGGGTTAAATGCTCTACCCTATCCTTTACCAACTTTAATGTTGGTGTCCAGATTATTGCTGGCATTCTTATTCCTGAATAGCCATAAGACATTCCATCATTGCCATATAAAGCGGTAAGGCGTGGCTGCATAATAGATTTACCAAACATCTTAATTGGCTCTTGTTTCCAGGATACATTGTTAATCAAATCATCAAAAATCAATTGAGATTCCTGCTCATTAAATGCACTCTTGAAATAATACAGTTCTCCACCATGAGGCAGCAAATTAGATAATGACTCAATTATTGGCATTTGGAAATTGGGTATGAAATAAGTTAAAACAACAGACGGCAAATGAAATAAATTTCGGCAAAAAACATGCAAAATGATGAGTGATATCTACATATTTTCTGAAAAATCGCCTTCGTTTTGCCATACTACTAAAAATAGTTTTTGCATTATTGGGCCTAATATAAAACTGTAAAGAACAAAAGAGACGCAAATACATTAGTCTGTAAATAATATTTAGGCTCAACAAATAGATATACTGAGGAAATTCTGAAATGCTTAACAGAGTGGTGTTTTACAAAAAAATTGAGAAAATAGAATAGAAAAACATGAGCTAAATCCCAACACAAAACTGGAATGAGTGCTGAAAAAGTGGTAAAATAAATTAACTAAAACTTAACCAACGAATTGTTGATAAAAAGAAAACGTGAAAATTTGGTAAATCAGTGTTGGAAATTGACAATAAATATTTTTAGCTTTAAAGTCCTCTTAACATTATTGTAGCATAAAATTAACAGTCATGAACAGTACAATTTACAAAAGTGTGACAAGAATACTAACTACTCTATTGATCGGGTTCGTTAGTGCTGTAAATGCACAAACAACAACTGTTATTAGCCCAACGGGAGATGGTGGATTTGAAACAGGTACAACCTTTCCTGCTAACGGTTGGACAGTTGTCTCGCCTACCACTCAGTTTTGGCAAGTAGGCACCAGAGCTACAGGATATACTGGCAGTAGAGGTGCCTATTGGGGCACTACCCTAAGTAACACTTATTCGACTACAACATCCAGAACAGGTCACTTTTACAGAAATGTAACGATACCAGCAGGTGCAACAAATGTTGTACTGTCCTGGTCGCTAAAAGGAAATGGAGAAGTGAACTATGACCGGCTACTAGTGTATACTGCACCCACAACAGTGACACCAGTAGCAGGAACACCTTTGTCTAGTTCAACAACGCTGTCAGGTGCTACACTACGATATACACAAAGTAGTTTTTTTAGCACCTATACTACGCAATCAGTAACATTATCAGGAGTCGCAGGAACAACATTTAGGATAATATTTACATGGCAAAATGACAACAGTGCAGGCAGTACACCTCCTGCAGCAGTTGACAATATTTCACTCACATATTGTCCCCTTCCAGATGCCAATACAGGTACTACTTCAGTGTGTGTCGGAAGCACTACTACTATTAGTAATACCGGTAGCGGAACATGGAGTAGCAGCAATGCTGCAATAGCTAGTATCAACTCATCAGGCGTTGTGACGGGTATAGCAGCAGGAACAGCAACTATAACATTTACAAATACCTGCGGCAATACAACGACAAGTGTAGTAACTGTTAATCCGTCAGCAGGTGCAGTGTCCGTAAGTGGTGGAGGAACTTTCTGTGTGGGTACTAGTGCAACATTATCTGCAAGTGGAGGTAGTGGTGGAACTATATACTTTCAGAATACAACATCTAATGGAACTTCGACAGGTACTCCATCTACTTCGCAAACTATCAGCAGTAACGGAACCTATTATTTCAGAGCTAGAACTACATTAGGTTGTTGGGGAAATGAAGGCAGTGCTACCTACAACACCACTACGCCATTGCCCATTAGTGGAAATACTGGTGCAATATGCCCAAGTAATACTATAGCATTGACCAACATATCAGGGATTGGAACATGGACTAGCAGTAATACTAGTATAGCAACAGTTGGACTATCAAGCGGAATAGTAAGTGGAGTAAGTGCTGGCACGGCAACAATAACATTCACGCTCACATCTACTGGATGTAGTGTATTCACAACGGTAACTGTTAACGCAGCACCAGCTGCTATCGGGGGTAGTTCAAC
Source organism: Flavipsychrobacter stenotrophus (assembly GCA_945902755.1). Taxonomy (GTDB): domain Bacteria; phylum Bacteroidota; class Bacteroidia; order Chitinophagales; family Chitinophagaceae; genus Nemorincola; species Nemorincola stenotropha_A. The sequence continues at coordinate 7,233 of CAMDNC010000001.1, read as the reverse complement.
GGTTTGCCCTCTTCTAACTACAACACTAACAAATGCTTCGGGTGCTGGTACTTGGAGTTCAGGAAACGCTACTATAGCATTGATAGGGAGCAGTGACGGTGTAGTAACAGGTGTGGGAGCTGGTACTACCAACATTACATTTGCATTAGCATCGACAGGGTGTATTAACACAGCAGTAGTAACAGTAAATCCTTCACCCGCACCTATAAGCGGAACATTAACTGCTTGTATCACAGCTAGCAGTACATTATCTAACACCACCTCTGGAGGAGTATGGACTAGTAGTAACCCGTCTATCGCAAGCATTAGCAGTGGCGGTGTGGTAACTGCCGGAAGCACCGCAGGTACGACGACAATAACATACTCAGTAGCTGGCTGTCCGTCGATTGCAACTTTTGCTGTTAATGGATCGCCCGATCCTTCGATAACTGGAACCACTATTTTTTGTACAGGAACCACAACATCACTCGCTAACGCTGGCGGTGTAGGTAACTGGACAAGTAGTAACCCTGGTGTGGCAATTGCTGGCGCAACATCTGGCATAATAACTGGTGCAACGGCCGGAACGGCAATCATATCTTATTCGAATGGATGTGGTACACCTGCAAGTATAGTTGTAACAGTAAACCAAACACCTACATCGATTACTGGTGCAACAATAGCCTGTATGGGCAGTAATACTACATATACCAATGGCGTAACAGGTGGTACATGGAGCAGCAGTAACACATCGGTAGCAACAATAAATTCAAGTACTGGTATACTGACACCAGTAAGTGTGGGCACTACAAACATAACCTACAGCCTAAGTAACGGATGTGCTGATGCTGCATTGAATATAGCTGTGCAAACTACTCCTGGTAGCATTTCCGGAACATCATTTATTTGTACGGGTTCTAGCAGTACATACCTAAACTCATCGACAGGTGGTACATGGAGTAGCAGCAACGCTGCAATAGCTGCTATAGGCAGCACTTCTGGAATAACTAACGGATTGACGCAAGGAACTGTAACCTTAAGTTACATCAACGGCTGTGGAACAGCTACAAGAATCATAAGTTTGAATGCGGTACCTGCAGCAATAACAGGAACTACACTTGCTTGCCTGAGCAGTAGTACCACTTTGAATAATACTAGCACTGGTGGAGTGTGGAATAGTAGCAACCCTACAGTAGCACCTGTAGTAAGTACAACTGGTGTAGTAAGTGGCGCAAGCGTAGGGACGGCAACAATAACTTACAGTAACGGATGCGCGCCAAATGCTACAGTAATCGTAAGTGTAAATTCAAATTCAACTGCTATTACTGGCACGGCAACAGTTTGCCAAGGATCAACGACCAGCTTAAGCAGCACACCATCAGGTGGAACATGGATAAGTAGCAACGGAAGTGTTGCTTCAGTAAATACATCAGGCGTAATAACGGGTGTTAATAATGGTACTGCAACCATAACCTACAGTTCAGGCTGTGGCACACCTTCCACAAGAGTCGTTACAGTAAACCCTTATGCTAGTTGTGCACCTACATATTGTGCACCTTCTTCCAACTGCTCGTTTTCCGACATTATAACAAGCATAAACTTTGCAGGAATCAACCAAACAAGTGGTTGCGCAAATTTGACCCTTTATTCCACTCCAGTAGCATCGGTTACACAAGGCACTGGCTATACCCTTACAATGGGATTAGGTACTGGCGGTACACAATATGGAGCAGTGTGGATTGACTATAACCACAACGGTACATTTGACGCTACTGAATATACGTTTATTGGTTCTGGAAATGGTGTTACACGAGCTGCGACAGTTAGCATCCCATCTACTGCAATACCGGGTATAGTTAGAATGAGGGCAAGATGTAGATACAACGCAACCCTAGCTAATACAGACGCATGTACAGTTTATACTTACGGCGAAACTGAAGATTACTACGTGAATATTTCATGTAATACACCAGCTATCAGTGGAGTGACCACGATATGCGTAGGATCAACTACCACATATACAAATGCAACTACTGGAGGTAATTGGAGTAGTAGCAACACCGAAGTGGCAACAATAAATTCTGCCACTGGATTGATAACTGGAGTTAGCGCTGGCACAGCTAGTATTACTTACATAACAAACCTTGGATGCCCAGTCTATAAAACTATTACTGTTAGCCAACCCAATGCAATATCTGGCAGCAGCTCAGTGTGTATTGGTAGCAACACAACACTCACCAACACATCCGGAACTGGTACATGGGCGAGTAGCAATATCGGCATTGCAAGTGTAGATGGTGCAACCGGTGTAGTAACTGGTAACGGAGCTGGAACAGCAAATATTACTTTCACGCTAGGCACAACAGGATGTAGCATTAGTAGAGTTACAACAGTGAACCCATTACCTGCTACTATCACTGGATCTTTGACCGTGTGCGAAGCGTTGTCAACTGCGCTTAGTAATACAAGTGGACCGGGAACATGGGAAAGCAGTAACATATCGGTAGCAACTATTGGCAGCAGTAGTGGTGTGGCAACAGGAGCTTCGTCAGGCACGTCAGTGATAACGTTTACGCTATCTGCAACTGGCTGTAAAACAACGTCAGCGCTGGTAGTGAACCCATCTCCTGCCCCCATAACAGGAACTTTAAGCGCTTGTATAACAGCTTCTAGTGCTCTGAGCAGTACTAGCATAGGTGGAACGTGGAGTAGTAGCACACCTACAATAGCAACTGTGAATACTACTGGAATTGTAACAGCAGGAGCAACTTCAGGAACGGCAACAATCAGCTATATTGTTGCTGGTTGTCCGGCAGTTGTAACTTTCGCAGTAAATGGATCTCCTAGTGCAATTACTGGATCTTCAACAGTATGTTCAGGTAGCACTACAAGTTTGTTCAATGCTGGTGGTACCGGTACATGGAGCAGCGGAAATGTTAGCGTTGCCACGGTAGACGCTAGCGGTATTGTAACAGGAATTGCTTCAGGAACAGCTGCAATAAGTTATTCAAATGGATGCGGTACTCCTGCCAGCAAAATCGTGACTGTATTAGCTACACCTAGCACCATAAGCGGCGCAACGGTAGTTTGTGCGGGTGCAACATCTACATATTCTAATCCTGTTTCAGGTGGCACATGGAGTAGCAGCAATCCTGCTATTGCAACAATAGAATCTGGCACTGGTATATTAACTGGAATAACAGGCGGCACTTCTATGTTGACATATGATCTAGGCAATGGATGTCCTGCAGCAACCTTAGTAGTGACGATTAATGGAGGTCCTGCTGGCATTACTGGTATCACCTCAATATGTTCCGCGACAACCACCACACTCAGCAATCTAGAAGCTGGAGGAACATGGAGTAGCAGCGACATATCGATAGCTACAATCAATTCAACATCTGGTTTAATGTCTGGTGTCAGTGCTGGAACTTCTGTTATTACTTACAACAACGGATGCGGCACACCTGCTACTACAACTGTTACTATAAATGGAACGCCGGGAACAATAATTGGATCTACAAACGGATGTGTAGGCGCCACAACCAATCTGACAAATACAGCTACAGGTGGTACATGGGCAAGTTCTGATGGATCTATTGCTACAATAGTATCTACAACTGGTGTACTAACAGGTATTAGTGCTGGAACTGTAACGATAAGTTATTCAAATGGTTGCGGTACAGCTGCATCAAGAATTCAAACAATCAATACTACTCCGGCAGCAGTATCAATCTCTCCATCATCAAGTGCAACAATATGTGCTGGTTTTGGTACTGCATTTACTGCTAGTACAAGTCCCATCATACCAGGCGTTTTCAGTCTATCGTCAGGCACTATTTCTTTATCTGTAACAGATGGATTAGCTGCTGGAGTTATTGCATCATTATCTGTTTCTGGAATACCTACAGGTTCCACGATTACTGGAGTAGCTGTAACAATGAATATGATTCACCCCTGGATAGGTGACATGATTGTAAACCTAAAAGCTCCTAATGGAAACATATTGAACTTGTTTAACCAACATGGAAGCAGTGGAGACAACTTTACAAATACAGTTGTCAGCTCTTCTGGTTCAACGGCTATTAGTGGAGGCACACCTCCTTATACTGGCACATACGCACCTACTGCTAATATTGGAGTTGGAGCTACTGGTAACACGTCAAACGTTTCAACTTTTACATCTTTATATAGTATACCTAATGGCACGTGGTCATTAGTATTGAATGACATCACAACACCAGATGCTGGATCATTAACTTCTTGGAGTATCAATATAAATTATGTGAGTGCACCTCCGCTCACTTGGGCACCTACTACTGGACTATTTACTGATGCGGGTCTAGTTACACCTTACACAGGAACAGAACTAGCTACAGTCTATGCATCACCTGCAACATCAAGCGTCTATACAGTATCTGCTACATTGCCAAGTACAGGATGCGCTAGCAACGCAATAGCAACAGTTACAGTTAATCCATCGCCAAGTGCAATTACTGGAACATTGAGTGCTTGTATTGGCGGAACGAGTGCACTGAGCAGCAGTACTCCAAGTGGTACGTGGAGCAGCAGTACTCCGGGTATCGCTAGCATTAATTCAGCAGGTCTGGTTACTGCTGGTGGTAGTGCAGGCACTACCACTATAACTTACACTGTAGCTGGCTGCTTCACTACTGCCACATTTGTAGTAAATGGTTCTCCAGCTGCTATTACAGGCACAACAAGTGTATGCTCGGGACTTAACAGCACGCTGAGTAATCCGGGAGGATTAGGAGCATGGAGCAGCAGTAATACGGCTGTTGGAACTGTTGGAGCAAGTACTGGTGTAGTAAGTGGACTAAGTGCTGGCACTACTGTAATATCCTACTCGAATGGATGTGGAACACCAGCCAGTGCTATATTTACTGTTAACCAAACTCCAGCAATATCTGGTGGCACAGGTATATGCGCGGGTATTACTTACTCACCCACAGGTGTTTCAAGCGGTGGAACATGGACTAGTTCAGTTCCAGCTGTGGGCAGTATCAACACCACTACAGGTGCATTTACCGGTATTAGTGCTGGTACAACTACACTTACTTATGCTCTAGCAAATGGCTGCACAAATGCTACTTACCTGCAAGGTGTTTATGTGTCACCGTCTGTACTAACCATTACCCCATCTACTAGCACTATTTGCTTAGGAGACAATGTTGCCCTAACTGGTTCTGCTACACCAGCTGCGACTGGAAGTACAAATGTGTCATCTGGAGCAATCTCTTTAATTGTCAACGACTTAACGACAACGGGATCTATAACACCACTTTCAATAACCGATGTACCAACTGGGGCCGTTATCACTGCAATGACGATTACCCTGAACATGAGTCATACCTATGTAGGAGATGTATCAATTAACCTTAAAGCACCTAATGGCAACATATTAAACCTGTTTAACCAACATGGTGCTGGGGGTGACAACTTCACAAACACAATTATAAGCTCGACCGGTGTCACCACCTTTGCAGCTAGTGCTGCCCCATATACAGGAACTTATTCAGCAACGGCAGCATTAGCAGCTGGCGCTACTGGTAACCTCTCAAACGTAAGTACATTCAGTAATCTGTACAGTTTACCAAATGGTACATGGGAATTGATTTTACGCGACCATGCTAGTGGTGACGATGGCATACTTACTTCTTGGAGTATTAATGTAAACTACAATTTGCCACAATCATATACTTGGTCTCCAAATACAGGACTTTACACTGACGCTGGCCTAACAACTGCATATTCTGGTGATGATCGAACAACGATTTATGCATCTCCTGCAGCAACCACAACATATACAACAACGGTAACGTTACCGGCTACAGGATGCACAAGAACTAACAGTACCACAGTGAGTGTAAACGCATTACCAGCGAGCACTACAGTTAGCGCACCAGGCACCTATTGTGGCAGCACAACCATTACAGCTACTAACGGTGGCGACGGTACAATGTATTATCAAGGCACAACATCTAACGGCACATCAACAGCAACACCTGCATCATCACAATTAATAACTTCCAGTGGTACATACTACTTCCGGGCAAGATCTGAAAGTGGCTGCTGGGGGCCCCAAGGAAGTGCAACAATAACGATTAACCCATACCCAACAGTACCAGCCATAACAGGTACAACAACAGTATGTGATAATAGCACCACTACCCTATCTAACATTGCCACTGGTGGAATATGGACAAGTAGTAACAGTTCAGTTGCAATAGTTGGAAGCAGCAGCGGGATAGTATCTGGAGAATCGGCAGGAACTGCAGAGATTACATACAGTGTTACAAATGGATTCAGCTGTACTACTGAAGTAAACACATCAGTAACTGTTAATCCGTTACCGACAGTAGCTGCAATAACTGGCACTTTGATATTATGCGAAACAGCTAGTTACACATTATCAAGCGCCACTACTGGTGGCGAATGGAGTAGTAGTGCATCTAGCACCGCTACTATTGGCAGTAGTTCAGGCATAATCACTGGAATAACTGCTGGTACAAGTAATGTAAGTTACACCGTTACTAATGGTTTTGGATGTAGTAATCAAACGAATGCAATAGTTACGGTTAATCCACTACCTACTGTTGTCTCCATCACAGGTCCTACATCTGTCTGTGTTGGATCTACTATAGCTTACAGCACACCTACTACAGGTGGTGTATGGAGCAGTAGCGATATTTCTATTGCAACAATAAGTTCTTCTGGATTAATAACTGGAGTTGCATCAGGCATTGTAAATATCACCTATAGTGTAACAAATGAATTTAGTTGTACATCTATTTCAAATTCTACAGTATCTGTTAATCCATTACCTGCAGTTACAGCTATTTCTGGTGTAGATTTTATGTGCAGTGGTGGAACATTTACGTTTTCGAATAGTACAGGCGGAGGTGTATGGTCCAGCAGCTCAACAACTATAGCTTCGATAGGCACAAGTGGTGATGTGACAGCTATTTCTGCTGGTACTGTTTCCATTTCGTATTCAGTAACTAATACTCATGGATGTAATACAACAGTAACGAAAAATGTTACCGTAAATACTACACCTACAGCTGCACCTAATAACAGTGGTCCTATCTGTAATGGTGGTACTGTAACGCTTACAGCTAACCCTAGTGGCAGTACTACAACTTATGCTTGGAGCGGACCAGCTTTATCGTCCACTACTACCGCCAACCCTACTGCAACGCCTTCCGTAACTTCTGTATATTCGCTTACAGT